>CAJXSA010000138.1 GCA_913060595.1 uncultured Ignavibacteria bacterium | reverse complement strand
ATTTTCTCCCGCACACGGTAATACATCCCTTCTTCATCAACGAACGGATGCCACGTCCCATCGGACTGCAAAAACTTCCCGGCCTTCGCCAGGCGGGATATGGGGGTTTGCTGGTATCGCATGACGCAATTTACGAAAGAAAGAAAAGGCAACCACAGCGTACACAGAGTTTTGCACAAAGGACACAAAGAATAATCCTTCGTGTCCTTTGTGCCAGACTTTGTGCCCTCTGTGGTTGCCTTTCCGGTTACTTCCTAGAACTCCGCGGAGATGCCGATGGTCGGCAGTATCCCTATCGTCCCGCCGGTGCTTTCCACGACGCTGTTGCGCGGATCCCAGCGGTAGCCCTGTATGTTCTCGCGGTTGTAGATGTTCTGAATGTCGATGTAGGTGATCAGGTTCCACCCGTCGAAGAGCCAGCGCCGGTCCACGCGCACGTCGAGGGAATGGAAGGGCGGCAGTCGGTCGCCGTTGTAATCCGCGGTGTAGTTCCGCGTGCCGTCGCCGAGGAAGGGCGTGTACGGCGTGCCCGATCCGTAACGGAACTTGGTGGACACTTCCCAGGCCTCGTTGATCTTCCATCCCCCGCTCAGGTTCAGTATCACGCGCTGATCGTACTGTCCCGGACGCGTCACGCCGTCGATGGCGGCGTACTCGGTCTGATTGTACGACAGGCTGAAAATGCCATAGAAAGGAACGTCCGACAGGCGCTTCTGCACCAGCAGCTCCACCCCGCGCGCGTAGCCGGTGCCCGCGCTGAGCAGGTTGTCGAAACCGAAGGCGTCGAAGCCGTTTTCCGCCCCGCCGAAGCCGGCGCCGGTGTTGGCCAGCACCAGCCAGGGACGCTCGGTGCTCGCGGGATAATCGCTGTAATCCTTCACATAGCCTTCCACGCGCACGCGGAGATCGGAGCGCAGCAGGCGCTCGACACCCAGCACCACCTGGTCCACCCGCACGTGATCGAGCGCGGTGTTGGCGGGATTGGACATCAGCCAGATGTAACTCGGGGATTGGTAGTACGTCCCGCCGCTGGCGGTGACCGATGTCAGGTCATTGATGGAATAGCGCACGGAGGCGCGGGGTCCGAGGACGAAGGGATTCTCGATCAGGTTGAAATAATCCATGCGCGCACCCAGCGTCACCCGCAGACGGGAGAAAAAGCTGCGTGCCACCTGCACGTACGCGTTGGCCTTGTAGCCGGTGGTGTCCCAGGCGTTCTCCAGGTTTGCGATACCCGGATTCTCGAGGAAACTGTCCGGCGTCGGCGTCCATGCGAAATCCCCTTCGATGCGCGCGCGCTTCGCCTGTGCGCCGAAGCTGAGTTCCAGCGTGCGGTCGAGCAGGAACACGCCGTCCGCCCGCAGACTGGTTTCCCCTTCCTTCGAGTCGCTGAGGAAAACAGGATTGAGCAGGGAGTCGGACTGCAGGAAGCTGTAATCCACGAACGTCCTTCCCAGCGCAAAGGTCATGAAGCCGCTGCCCATCAGGTGCTTCCAGCGGATGGAAGTGAAATACTGGTCCTGCGAACTGCCGAGAATGCGGCTGTTGTCGAAACGCTGGTCTTCCTCGTCGTTGAAGAAGCGCACGTTGTCGAGCACGCCGATGGTGAGGAACGAAATCTCGTTCTCGCGATCGATGTCGTAGGAGGCCTTCCCGATGAAATCCCAGTACTCGGGCACGAAGCCGAAGCCCGCGGCTTTGAAAATCAGGTCGAGATAGCTGCGCCGGGCGCTGAAGAGGAAGGATCCCTGTTCGCCGATGGGACCTTCGGAATTCACACCGAACTGCGTGGCGGAAACGTTGACCTTGCCGCCGAGGCGGTCGCGGCGCCCCTCCTTGAGCTGAATGTTCATGACGGAGGAGAGCTTGTCGCCGTAGCGCGGACCGAAGCCGCCGGTGGTGAAGGTGACGTCCTTGACGAAATCCAGGTTGATGAAGCTCAGCGGACCGCCGGTGGCGCCCTGCGTGCCGAAGTGATTGATGTTGGGAATTTCCAGTCCGTCGACGACGTAGAGATTCTCCGACGGTGCACCGCCGCGCACGATCAGGTCGTTGCGTCCGGCGGAAGCCTGCACCACGCCGGGCAGCACGGACACCGCGCGGATGACATCCTCCTGTCCCCCGGGCGCGCGGCGAATCTCCTCATAGGACAGTGTCTGCGCGCTCACCGGGGCGTCGGCGTTTTCGCGGAAATAATCCGCTTCCACCACCACCTCGTCGAGATCGATGGCCGTGGGTGCGAGGTCGAAGTCTACCTGCGTTTCGCGTCCGGGCGCGACGACGACATCCGCCGCCAGCTGCGGCTTGTAGCCGATCACCGACGCCTGCACGCTGTACGTGCCCGCGGGCAGATTGCGCACCACGAAGCGTCCCTCCAGGTCCGTCGCAGAACCGAAGGAGGTTTCCTTCACGAACACGTTCGCTCCCACCAGCGGCTCATTCGTCACCGCATCCAGCACGCGTCCGCGTATCGAACCCGTGCCCTGCGCGGAGAGCAGGGTGGGGAGAAATAGCATGGTCAGTAAGCTGGCTAGGTATTTCATCTTTTGTCTAAGTAAAGGCAACCACAGAGTTCACAGAGGTAAACACAGAGGGCACAGAAGAAATTCCTTGAATATCACTCTGTGAACTTTGTGCAAAACTCTGTGAACTTTGTGGTTGCCTTTTATCACCGCACAGCTCGCTTCTCCACCCACGGATACAGGGGCGGGCTGACGAGCACGCCCTTCTCTGTGCGCTGTGGATCACCGGTGGCATACTCCCGCTCGATGAACATGTCGGACCGCACGAACGCTTCGAGGGGCTTCGCGGAGACGTAATTTCCCCAGTCGGTGAGCGTGAAGAAAATCAGCAGAACGATTTTCCCGAGGGCCGGCAGCAGGAAAACCGCGAGAGACATCGGGTACAGCACGCGCGGGGAAACCCGCAGCGCCTGGAGGAACAGCAGAGGGACGAGCAGCAGGGGAATAAACCAGATGTACCGCGTCACCGTGCTCAGCTGCACGACATAGCACATCGCCGTATTCAGCAGCAGTGCGAGACCGGCGAAAATGAGAAGTACCCCGACGGGATTCGGCTTCTCCGGCTTCCCTGATCCGGAGCCGGAACGTTGACCACGAATTCTCCACGCGATGATGATGGCAAGTCCGATGGCAAGGAGCAAACCGTAATGCTTCCACGCCGTCTCGCCGAAAAGGAGGTTTGCGGTGTCCTGCAGGAGTTTCGGAAGCAGCAGCGCGATGGAATCGAAAGACAGTCGGAAGAAAAACCCGTGACCGGGATGCAGCACGAACAGCACCCGCACGAGATACCATGCCGCGACGGGAAGAACCAGGGATGCCGCTGCAATAACAAACGCGTTGCTCTTCGGCCGGACGATACACGGCAGCATCACCACCGCGGCACCGACGAATGCCAGGTTGGCGTTGTGAATGACGGCAAGGAGCATCCCGGTGAGTATGAGACCCGATGCACTCTTCCACCTGGCGGACTCCGTCTCCGCGCGCACAACGTTCATGAAAAAGTGCAGGTACAGCGGCAGCAGCGCGAAGCGCAGATTATCGATGAGTAGACTCTTATAATAGTACGGGATGAACGCAGCGAGAAAGAGAAGCGTCGCGATATGAAACAGCAGTCGGAGGCGGTCGGACAGGGTGAATAGTTCGGCGAGGCGATGGAAAAACCATCCCCAGAGCAGCACGGCCAGTACGGAGAGAAACACGGTGGAATAGATCAGCGTGCGAACGGAAACGCCGAACACGGACTGCCATGCCGCGATGAAATAGGAGAACGTCGGTGGCCACTCCCATATGGGGGCATTCCCATAGAAGTGGGTGTATCCCTGTCCCTCGGCAAGCGACACCGCACCCGACCAGAACGCCCAGCCATCGGCATTCATGTTGATCCCCTGCGACAGCACCAGCGCACTCAGCACCCCCGCGATCAGCGAGGCAGTGAGGATGAGCAGTATTGGGGTTCGGGTTGTCATAGAAGCACATCAAGGCAATAAAGGCAACCACAGAGGGCACAAAGGAAGCACAAAGGTCACAGAGAATAATTCGAATTCATCCATTGTGTCCTCTGTGCAAAACTCTGTGAACTTTGTGGTTGCCTTTTATTCCGGCAGGCTCTGCAAATCCTTCAATGGCACTCCCTTCTTATCCTTCTCCGACAATATCGGCTCACTCACCGGCCACTGCACACCCACGTCGGGGTCGTTCCAGAGCAGGGTGTGTTCGTGTTCGGGGTGGTAGTAGTCGGAGCATTTGTAGAGGAAGTCGGCGGCGTCGGAGAGCACGCAGAAGCCGTGCGCAAAGCCGGGGGGCACCCAGAGCTGGCGCTTGTTGTCGGCGGAGAGTTCGTGTCCTTCCCATTTCCCGAAGGTGGGCGAGCCGCGACGGACGTCCACGAGCACGTCGTACACCGCGCCGTGCGTGACGCGAATGAGCTTGCCCTGTCCATGCGGATGCTGGAAATGCAGTCCTCGCAGCGTCCCCCGCACCGAGCGCGAGTGATTGTCCTGCAGCAGCGGCGGTATCCCCTGCCCCTCGAACACATCCCGCCGGTACGACTCCATGAAAAACCCCCTCTCATCACCGAACACCTTCGGTTCGATGAGCAGGATGCCTGGTAAGGATGTTTCGATGAACTTCATAGGTAATTTACGTTAAAGGCAACCACAATGGACACAAAGTTTGGCACAGAGGTCACAAAGAACAATAATAAAGTGCTTTGTGAACTTTGTGCTTCCTTTGTGCCCTTTGTGGTTGCCTTTAAAGTTTGCAGCTTCTATTTACGCCCACGGACGGGGGGGCGGCCAATCGAGAAATAATCAAACCCGTTCTCCTCCATCTCATCCATGTCGTAGATGTTGCGGCCGTCGAAGACCACGGGGATGTTGAGCATGGATTTGATTTTCTTCCAGTCGGGCATGCGGAATTCATTCCACTCGGTCACGAGCAGCAGGGCGTCGGCGTTCTCCAGCGCGGCGTAGGCGTTGTCGGCGTAGCCGATGCTGTCGCCGAACTTCAGCTCCTGCGTGTTCTCCATCGCCTCGGGATCGAACGCCTGCACTTTGGCGCCGGCGTCGAGCAGGTGGTCGATGATGATGAAGGCCGGGGCCTCGCGCGTGTCGTCGGTGTTGGGCTTGAAGGCCAGTCCCCACACGGCGAAGGTCTTGCCGGCGAGGTCGCCGTCGAAGTACTCGTACACTTTCTTGAAGAAGCGCTTGGGCTGATCGGCGTTCACGTCCTCCACCGCCTGCACGATGCGCAGGGTGTTCTGTGCGTCGTTCGAGGTCTTGAGCAGCGCCTTGACGTCCTTCGGGAAACAGCTGCCGCCGTACCCGGAACCCGCGAAGAGGAATTTCTTCCCGATGCGGGAGTCCGTGCCGATGCCGCGGCGCACGTTGTCGATGTTGGCGCCGAGTATCTCGCAGAGATTCGCCAGGTCGTTCATGAAGGAAATGCGCATGGCGAGATGCGAGTTGGCGGCGTACTTGGTGATTTCCGCGCTGCGCTCGTCCATCACGATGATGGGATTGCCCGACAGCACGAAAGGCTCGTACAGCTCGGTGAGAATGTCGATGGCCTGCTGGTCGGAAGCGCCGATGACCACGCGATCGGGACGCAGGCTGTCCTCCACCGCGAAGCCTTCGCGGAGGAACTCGGGGTTGGAGGCCACGGTGAATGCACCGTCGTAATTCTTGCGGATCACCGCGGTCACCTTTTCCGAGGTGCCGATGGGCACGGTGCTCTTGTCGACGATGACTTTGAACGGCTGCGGCGCGTGTTTCGCGAGAATTTCGCCGATGTCCTCGGCCACTTTCAGCACGTACTGCAGGTCGGCGCTGCCGTCTTCCTGCGGCGGCGTGGGAAGGCAGAGGAAAATCACGTCGGACTTCACCACGGCGTCCTCGAGGTCGTCGGTGAAGGTCAGGCGCCCGCGTTCCACGTTGCGCTCGTAGAGGGGATGCAGTCCCGGCTCGTAAATCGGGATCTGCCCGTTGTTCAGCTTCTGCAGCTTTTTCGGGTCGTTGTCGACGCAGATGACCTGGTTGCCGTTCTCGGCGAAACAGGTGCCGGAGACGAGGCCGACGTAGCCCGTCCCGATAACAGCGATGTTATAAGGCATACAAACTCACAGGATAAATACGGGAGATATGTTCTATGTCGTGATGGACGAAGTTCATGCCGCGTTAGAATCAGCGTCGCGATCTCCGTCGTGAGACTTCTTGTCTTTCTTTCCCTTCGTCGTGCCGTTGCCGTTTGTGTGCACGCCATTTCCGTTCACGTGAATGCCGTTGCCGTTCGCATGCACGCCGTTGCCGTTCACGTGAATGCCATTGCCGTTCGCATGCACGCCGTTTCCGTTGCCGTTGGCGTGGAAGCCGTTGCCGTTGCGGGAAAGGGCTTCACGGGCGATGTCGTCGATGCGGGCGTCCGCGCGGGCGCTGCCGCGTTTGGGAAGCACGAGGTCGGTATAGCCGAGCGTGTGAAGGAAGGCCACCTTGCCGGCGACCAGCAGTCCGATCAGCCCCCAGCCCAGCGTCGGCGGCAGCATGGCCACGCCGATGCCGGCCAGTCCGTACACCGCGGTCATCGCGGCCAGCACGACCACCGCGCGGGAGAGCGAGAGTTTGAACCGCTCCTTCACCATGTGGTGAATGTGCAGCAGGTCGGCCGAGAAAGGATTCGAACCGCGCATGATGCGGCGGAAAAACGCCAGCAGGGTGTCCGTGACCGGGAGTCCGAGAATGATGATCGGCACCATGATGGAAATCAGGTCGTCGGGACCGGAGTCCACGATCATCCAGCCGCTGAAGGCGAGGATGAAGCCGATGAACATCGAGCCGCCGTCGCCCATGAACACGCGCGCGGGATGCGTGTTGAAAACGAGAAAGCCGAGTATGGCGCCGCTGAGCGTCAGCAGCATCAGTCCGATCACCGGGTTGCCCCAGAGAAAGGCCACCACGGCCAGGGCCACCGCAGAGATGAGGGAGGTGGTGCCCGCCAGTCCGTCCATGCCGTCGATCATGTTGATGGCGTTGGTCGTGCCCACCAGCCAGAGCAGGGACACCACCATTCCGATGGAATTCACCAGCACGCCGGAGTTCTCGATGCTGAAGACGGAGGGGAAAAGGTTGGATTTCGTCGCCCCGAGTATCATCAGGAAGGCGGCGATGAACTGGAAGAAGAACTTCTGCGAATAGGTCAGCTCGCGCAGATCGTCGATCACGCCGAGAATGACGATGATCAGCGTGGCCTCGGCGATGTACAGGTACATCGGCACGAAATTCGCGTACTGATTGGAGAAAAAGCCCACGCCCTCAATGGTCAGCATCACCAGCATCGCCGCCGCGAAGGCCGCGATAATGCCGTAGCCGCCCGTGAAGGGCACGCTCTCGGCATGCATCTTGCGTTGCTCGTCGGGACGATCCAGCAGTCCATACCGCTTCGCCAGGCGAATGCACAACGGCATCGCCGCCACGGCGAGAAGCACGGCCAGTATGGGATACAGCATCATCGGCGTTTACTCTCCAGTTCGGTCAATTATCGAAAAATACGAGTTTCGGAGGAGGGAACAAACAGTGGGGGGTTTGTGCACTCTTGGGGATTGACACGCGCGGGGTGAGTTTGTGACGAGTATTTGGGACTCCTTCGGAGTCCCGTATTTCGTCGCCCGGGGGCGACGGTATTTAGCCGCCCTCCCCAGCTTCGTTCGCCAAAGGCGAACTACGCCGCGGCAAGAGGGCGGCTGTATTTTTCCATCATTCCATCTTTCCATTTTTCCTTCTTTCCATCTCCCCATCTGCAATCTGGAATCTGCAATTTGGATTCCCGCTTATCCTCCCTGAAGCAGCCGGGTTGCGAGAACGTACGCCCACCTCCGCTCCCAGTTGATTCCATCGCGGGAGAGCGCGGGAATCGATTTCCAAATGTCGATGCGGTCGTCTGTTTCCAGCCAGTGGCGGATGGGGACCTGGAAGCCGGTTTTGCGGCGGTCGAGGAGTTTCTGGGGGATGGGTCGCGTGGTCGCGTGGGCGAGGTAACGCTTGCGCACGGACATGATGCTCTCCGGCAGCAGCGGGGCGACGTCCGCGAGCAGGTTGCTGTCCACGAGCGGCACACGGATCTCGATGCTGTGCGCCATGCCGGCCCAGTCGGAATCCCGCAGCAGCTGATTGCGCATGTACAGTCCGGCTTCCATGGCAGCGACGCGGCCGTAGGCGTGCCCGGGATCTGGCGTCATCGCGGCTTCGATGCGCTCGAGTATGCCGAGGCGCTGCATGCCGTCGTGCACCATGTCCTGCCCGAACAGCTCGGCCAGCTCCCAGGGCATGAACAGTCCCCGGCGCAGGAACCAGGCGCCCGGGTAACTCCCGCCGTACTTGAGCACGCCCGCGATCTTGGGCGAGCGTCCCGTGCGTCCCGCCACGAGAGCGGAATACAGCGTGCGGAAGCTGTCCCCCAGCAGGGGAATTTTCGAAGGAATGGCGAAGCGCTGCACCCAGGCGGGAACGTCCTCGAAAGTGTTGTATCCCGCGAACAGCTCGTCCCCGCCCAGTCCGCTGAGCGCGACCTTGAGCCCGTTCTCCCGCGCGGCCTTGCTGACGTAATACGTGTTGATGCCGTCGATGGAGGGCTGGTCCATCACGTGCAGGATGTGCTCGAGGTCGCCGGAGAATTCCGCCTGCGTCAACATGCGCGTGCGGTGATCGGTGGCGAAATGCGCGGCCACTTCCTCGGCCAGCGGCGCCTCGTCGTCATGCCGCCCGCGGAATTCCTCAAACGCCAGCGTCACCGTGCGCAAATCCTCTATACCCGCGTCGCGCACCAGTCCCACCAGCGAACCGGAATCGATTCCGGCGGAGAGAAACGCGCCCACGGGCACGTCGGCGATCATGTGGTGGGAGACGGAGTCTTTGAGTGCGGAAGTGATCAGAGGCTGGAGGTTTTCCGGGGTATCGGGTTGGGCTGACTGCCCGGCTTCGTTCGCATGTGGCGAACTACGCCGAGGCTGGCGCTCCTCCTGCAGTATCGTCGGAATCGAGAAATAATGCGTCGGTCCCTTCAACCCACGTTCATCGACCAGCAGATACGCGCCGGCGGGGAGACTCTTTATGTCCTGGTATATCGTGTCCGGTTCCAAGACGGAGCCGAGCATGAGGAAGCCCATGAGGGCGGCGTGGTCGACGGTGGCGGGAACGCGGCCGCCGGCGACGAGGGCTTTGACCTGCGAAGCGAGGCGTATGCTGCGTCCGTCGGCGGCGTAGTACAGCGGCTTGATGCCGTAGGGATCGCGCGCGGCGAAGAGGCGCTGCGCGTC
>CAJXSA010000137.1 GCA_913060595.1 uncultured Ignavibacteria bacterium | reverse complement strand
CCTCCTGGATCTGCTGAATGGTCAGCGTATCGGAGGTAATCTGCGCCTGCGCCGTCATGAAGACGAGCGAAAGCAGCGCAGCGACAAAAAAGAACGGTCGAATCATTCTCATACAAGACACTCCTGTGCTGGTTATTAGACCTGTGCTGATTACTTGATGATGACGAATTTGCCTCGTTTGATTTCTCCGGAGTCGAGATCCTCGACGGTGAACAGGTACAGTCCGGTGGCGGTTGCCTGATCGTTGTCAGTGATCAGGTCCCATGCGTGCTCTCCGCCCGCAAACTGCTGCGTGCCGTCCGAATACCGCGCGAACCAGTCGATATCGGAGCCGTTGGCGGTCTCCGCCTCGTGCTGCAGTGTCTTCACGAGGTCGCCCGCCATGGTGTAGACGCGGATTTCAGCCCGCGCCGGTAGATTTGCGAAATACAGTTTCCGCTCGCGTTCGCCGCCGCCGTCCCAGAGCGCATTGGCGTAGTACGGATTGGGATAGACGAAGGGATCCGCGTCGATGGCGTCTTCCGGCGTCGTGCCGGGGATGACACGCGCGGCGTTCTGCAGGCGGCTGCTCTCCAAACTCTGCACGTTGTTGACCGGATCGCCGGTGTCGAAGGCGGTGACGGTGTACACGTACTGCCAGCCGTTGAGCTGGTTGGGGATTTCCATGCTGTACACGTACTCTGTCGGATCACCTTCGAATCGAATCGGGGAAGAGAGCCGCACGGCGCCGAAACCGGTGTTGTAGAAGAGGCCGTTGTCCGGGCGATCATATTCGCCGACGAGCACGAAGGCGTTCGACAGCACCTGTGTCACATCGAGGTCGCTGCCTGCGTTCGTGCGGTACACCCGGTACCCTTCGAAGTCCTGCACACCGGAGATCGGGTCGACGGAGGCTTCCGCGCGCTCGTCCCAGTACAGGCGCACCGACTGGTTCCCGGGAATGACTTTCACGCGCGGGGCGGTCGGAGGGGCGGGAAGCACGTAGCGTGTCAGCTGTCCGTCGCCGTTGAGGTCTTCTCCCGGATCGAGCTGGTTGTTCCGGTTCTTGTCCTCGCCGTCGTAGGCCTGCTGCGCGAACTGCCAGCCGCGGAACAGATTGGCCTTCGCCAGCGGCGTGTCGTCCGCCGTCGGATCGTTGCCGAATTTTTTCGCGGCGACGATGGCGAACACCACATTCACGCTTTCACCCGGCTCGAGACTGCGGAACGGCCCCGTGCTCATGAGCACCGAGCGGTTGGAGGGCGAGGGCAGACTGTTCCATTCGGTGCGGGGCAGACCGCTGGCGAGCTTTTCGTAGCGCTCACGATCGTTCTCGGGACTGAAATAGATGGGATCCGTCGTGTTGCGGAACTGCCAGCTGTTGAAGGTCACGCGCGCCCCGAGCGAGTCGCTGCCATCGGGCTTCTGTCCGAAATACTGAATCGGGGAGGTACCCAGGACGGACAGGCCGAAATAACTGTCGGTGAAGCCCGGATCGCCGTCGACATCGAATTCGTAGCAGAGCCGGAGCGAATCGACGTAGCCGTTTCCGCCGCGGCTGTAAAAGGCCGAACCGCGTGGCGGCGAGAGGTTGGTGTTCCTCACCACGGGATCCACCCAGAGTCCCACGTACACGCTGTCGAGCCTGTTTTCGCTGTCGTTCGTGATCGTGTAATTCATGATCACGAAATTCTCCGCGAAGGAGAAGTTCCAGGCGTAGGTCTCCATGTGCACGCTCACCTTGAGCGGGAAATTGTGCTCGGGAATGGTCGTGTTGGTCCCGGGGATCACACGGTTCGAGTCGGTGAAATTCGCAACGAAGTCCTGATGGCTGACCGCGTCGGGACTGAAGAAGCGGCTGTCTGTGAGCGTGGAGCGCTCTTCGGTGCGTGTGCCTTCGGCGTTTGTGTACTCGAAGCCTGCGGCGACGTCACGCACGGAACTCACGTCCACGGCGCCGGTGGAGACGTACGGTCCCGCGCCGGCGGAATACGCGCCGATCCAGAGACCGCCCTCGAATATGTGCTCGATGCCCGAGCCCGCCGGATACTCGCAGTTTGGCTGAAACGGCCACTTGTTGAAGCCGTGTCCTATGGTACCGAAGTTGGAAATTGTGATGCGGAGACTGCCCACGTTGGTGAACTTGCTCTCATCATCATCGAGACTTTTTCGCAGGGAGGAAGGCCCCGCACCTTGATGCTGGGCAAACGCAACCTGCCCGGCGATCAGCAGAAGAACGGTTAAGATTCTCAAGTCAACTGACGTCGCTGTGAGTAGGAGAAATATGTGGCGTTGCAAGGTGTGGGGGGAGCCACATTCACTGTTCCGTACAACGCTTCAAATTAGAAAGGGCCATCCTCAAAAGCAAGATGCGAGCAGGATTCAAACAAACGCAGCTAAGTTGCTTGTCTGCAAAAGGTTAGCGGCGTGGCGCTGAAGCGCTCTCCACGTGATCACTGCGTGCTGAAACCCGTCAGCGCGACTCGTCCGGCGGCACGGGCTGTGCGGGAGGGCCGGCCGGCTGCTGCTCGAGAGCGCGGAGCAGCACCTCGATGGCCTTTTCCAGCGAGGGATCCTTGCCGCGCGCCACGGCGTCCGGCCGGTCGATGACCTCGATGTCCGGGGACACGCCTTCGTTCTCGATCTGCCAGTTCCCTTCCTCATCGTAGAAACGGAAGGTGGGGATGCTGAGCGATCCGCCGTCGACGAAGGAGGGCTGTCCGGAGAGGCCAATCAGTCCGCCCCAGGTGCGCGTGCCGATGAGCGTGCCCAGTCCGCGTTTGCGGAAGTAATACGGGAAGGCGTCGCCTCCCGAGGAGGAATATCCGTTGATGAGGCAGGCCTTCGGTCCCTGGTGAAAGACATCCGGAGCGCTGAAGGGCTCGATGTCGCGACGCGCCCAGAAATTGAGAGGCTCGCGGTCCAGCAGTTCAATCATGTTGTAGGGAATGAAGCCGCCGCCGTTGTAGCGGTCGTCGATGATGAGCGCCTGCCTGTTCGCCTGCGGGTAGAACCATCGGAACAGCTCGCGGTTGCCCTCCACGGCGGTGTTCGGGATCCAGATGTAGCCGATGCGACCGTTGGAGGCGCTGTCGACCATGGCCCGGCGCTGCGCCACCCAGTGCAGGAAGCGCAGGTCTGCTTCGCTTTTCACGGGACGCACGGTGACTTCGCGGGCTCCCTTGCGCTGCGGCGCATCGTTGACAAGCAGGGTCAGTGCTTTGCCGTGCGTGTTTTCCAGTCGGCGGTAGGGATTCTCATCGGTTTTCAATTCCCGGCCGTCGATTGCGATGAGATACGATCCGGCGGTCACATCCACGCCGTGCTCGGTGAGAGGGGAGCGAAAGGCTTCGTGCCAGTTTTCTCCGTTGAACACGGTGCCGATGCGATAGTATGGGGAGCCGTCGTCCTCGAATTCGCAGCCCAGCAGGCCGCCTTCCACGCGTTCGACGCGCGGTTCGTCTCCGGCGTTCACGTAGGTGTGTCCTGCGTTGAGTTCGCCGATCATCTCGCCGAGAATGAAATCAAGGTCGCTGCGCCGTTCCACCCAGGGGAGCAGCACGTCGTATTTCGCGCGCATCGCCTTCCAGTCCACGCCGTGCATGTTCGGATCGTAGAACCAGTCGCGCATCAGGCGCCACGCATCCGCAAAAATCTGCTTCCACTCGGCCTTCCTGTCGATTTTCATGTCCATGGCCGTGAGGTCGAGTTTGCCGTCGCCGGATTTCTGACCGGCTTTGGCGGGCAGAATGCCCCAGTCCTTTCCCGCACGGTAGAGCAGCTGCGTTCCGTCATGCGAGAGGGTGTACCCGCGCACACCGCTGAGCACTTCCTGTTCCTTCTGCTGCGCGATGTCGTAGCGCAGAAGCGCGGCGGGACCGTCGCTGCGGCGGAGATAGTACACCGCGTCCTCGGAACTGGAGAGACCGAAGTAGCTCGCGGCTGCGCCCGGCAGCGCGGAGATTCTTCCTGCGAAGCCGTCCTTCTCGATGACGACGCGCGGTGCGCCACCGTCATCGGATGATTTCCCTGCGGCGGGGACGGCGCTTCCCGCGTCTTCCTCGTCGCTGCGCCAGGGCTGAAATGGCGGGGCGTCCGCGGTGAGCGCGGCGGCGTACACCCGTGTGGCCTTCGTGTACACGTAGCGGAATTCGTGGCTGCTGAACGTGAGATTGAAATCCCGGTTCGACAGGAAGAACAGGTAGTTCCCGTCGCGGGAGAACACGGGAGAGAAGTCGTTTGAGAAGCCGGAACTGAGCAGCGTCGTGCTTCCGTCGTCCAGGCTGTAGACCCAGATGCCGCCCATGTCCGACGGCGCCGCGTCGGAATACACGATCCAGCGGCTGTCGGGGGACCAGCGGTAATGCGTGATCGCGCTGCGGCGTCCGCGGGCGACGTCCTCGATGCCGCCGCTCTCGACATCCAGCACGCGGAGTCCGTGGGTGACGTCCGCATACGCAATATGCCGGCTGTCCGGCGACCAGCGCGGCGGGAACATCCACGTCGCGTTGCCGCTGGTGAGCTGGCGCGCATCCCCGCTGCCGTCAGCGGGACGCATCCACAGCTCGTATTCCCCGCTTGCGTCGCTGACATAGGCGATGGATGCTCCGTCGGGTGACCATGCGGGGGAATGCTCGCGGACACCCTGCGTGCCGGTGAGGTTCCGTATGGCGCCGTGCGCGGCTGGCACGGTATAGAGATCACCCCGGGCGTCGAACAGGGCGCGTTTCCCGCCCGGCGAGATGGCGGACGACGTGATGTTGCCGCTTACGTTCTTGAAAACGGGCAGGCTCTGCCGGCCGTCGACTGCGACCGTGATAGCGAGTTTGCGGTTTTCCCCGCTGCCGGTATCGAGCAGCCACAGCCAGCCGCCGCACTCGTACACGATGCTGCTGCCGCCGGCCGAGGGCCAGAGCACGTCGTAGTCTGCATGCGTGGTCACCTGTTGGATTTCCCTGCTCACCGGATCGAGGGAAAAGATGTTGAGCGTGTGTGCGCGGTCGGACGTGAAGTACACCGTTTCACCTATCCACATCGGCTGATTGTCCGTCATCACGTGGTCGGTGAGACGCTCCGCGCGGACTGCTTCGAAATCGAAGAGCCAGATGTCCTGCGCGCGTCCGCCGCGCGTGCGCTTCCACGTGCGCCATTCGCGTGAAATCGGTGTGTACACCATGCGCCTGCCGTCCGGCGCGTAGCTGCCGGTGCCGCCTTCCGGGATGGGCAGCGGCGTTTCCAGTCCGCCCTGCACAGGGACGGTGTAGAAACGTCCCATGCGCACGCCCCAGGGCAGGCGGTTTGCGCGGAAAAGGACGCTGCTGCCGTCCGGCGTCCATCCCAGCACCTGGTGGTCAAAGCCGCCGCGCGGCGGCATGCTGCCCACGTCGTTGTGATAGGTGAGCTGACGGGGCGTTCCGCCCTCGCTCGGCATGACGTAGACCTGCCGCGTGCCGCTGTATTCGGCGGAATAGGCGATCCATTTTCCGTCCGGGGAAAATTTCGGAAACAGTTCCTGCCCCTCATGCGCGGTCAGCTGCCGCGCCGTGCCACCGCTCGTCGACGCCACGAAAATGTCACCGGCATACACGAAGGCAACGCGGTCGCCGTGCACGTCCGGGAAACGCAGCAGCCTTGTGCCGCCGGACTGCGCCGCTGCGCTGTGCGCGGCGAAAGTGAGCATGAAAGACAGGATGAGAATTCGGACGGTGTGAGCAAAGCGCATGCGCGTATCCCCGGGTGGTTGTGAAAGGCGGTGCAAAAAGGAAATATATCGCCGCGGGCACACACCGTTCAACTGCGGACATGGAAGAGCGGGCTGTGCGTCGCGCGATGCTGGCGGTATGGCATCTATTGAGTATATTTCCGGCGCAGTTGTACCAACGGGCGGAATTCCAATGCAGACCTTCGAACTTCTCACGATGACAGCCTTTCTCATCATGTATCTCGGCAGCGCCCTCCGCGCGGTCATCACACCCGAGGCCTATCGCGATGCGGAGATTGCGTTTTACAAGAGCGGAAAACCGGGCGCCTTCGAACTGCTCAGTTTTTCCTTCACGACGCTCGCGTTCATGCTGCTGATACTGCATTTCGTGATGGAGACGGCGTCGGTCGGACAGATCGTGCTGTACGCGATGGTCATTCTCTTCGAAATCATCTTGCCGTTCCATTTCATGCCGTTTTACCGTGACCGCATGGTGAGTTCGCTCGCCAAGAAAACTCCCGCCGAATACAGGAGTTCCGGTATCAAGCGCTTCGGCATCGGCGCCATCATCATATTGCTTCCGCTGATTTATTCGTAGCGCCGCTCAGCGCAGCGCGGGAGGAGAGGGACTGCGGCGCCGGGGCGAGACGGCCCAGGCGACGAAGAAGACCACGGTCGCGGTCAGGACGATGCCCGCACCGGACGGGATGTCCACGTACCACGAAAGAAGAAGACCGGCGACGGAGGAGGCGATGCCGAAGAAGAGGGAGAGCAGCATCATGCGCCGGAAATTCACCGTCAGCTGCCATGCGGCGGCTGCGGGGGTGACGATGAGGGCGGAAACGAGCACCACACCGACGGACTTGACGCTCAGCACGACGGTGAGAGCGATCAGCACCAGCAGCAGGTAATGCAGTTTGCGGACGGGGAGTCCCATGACCGACGCCACTTCGGCATCGAAACTGAGAGCGAGGAATTCCTTGTAGAGCGCGAGGATGATGCCGCCGGTGATCGCCGCCATCACCAGGCTCATCCACACGTCTGCCGCAGTGAGGGCGAGAATGTTTCCGAACAGGTAACCGAGAACGTCCACGTAGCGGTCCTTCATCAGTCCTATGAGCAGAACACCAAGCGCCATCGTCGCGGCGAAGAAAATGCCGACGGCGGTGTCGTGACGCAGCCGGCTTTTTTCGCTGACGGCCCCGATGCTCAGTGCGACGAGCACGGCGAACAGCAGCGCGGTCAGTACGGGTTCGACGCCAAGCAGCAGCCCGATGCCCACACCCGCGAAGGTCGAATGGGAAATGCCGGCACCGATGAAGGAGAGTCCGTTCAGCACGACGTACACGCCGATGACGGCGCAGATGCCCCCGACGAGAACGGCCTCGATCAGCGCGCGCTGCATGAAGGTGTGCTGCAGAAAATCCATCGCTATTTCTTCCCCGCGTCTTTTGCGGACACGACCATGTGCGGCACGTCGCCGTGACCGAAAAGCATGGCGCCGCAGCCATACATCTCCTCGAGGGAATCGCCGCTGAGCACGTCGCGAGGACGGCCGTGCGCAACGAGGCTGCGGTTGAGGCAGGCGATGGAATCGACGTACTGGCTCACCACACCGATGTCATGCGTGACGAGGATGATGGTCATGCCGTCCTCCTCGTGCAGTCGGTTGACCCAGTCGTACAGTCCCTCGGCGGAGCCGTGATCGAGCGCCGCGGTGGGCTCGTCGAGGATGAGCAGGGAGGGATCGACCACCAGGGCACGCGCGATGAGCACGCGCTGCCGCTGCCCGCCGGAGAGCGCGCTGATCTGCCGGTCTGCGAATTCCCGCATCTGCACGCGGTCGAGCGCGCGGTAGGCGCGTTCGCGATGCGATCGGGTGAGGCGGCGGAACAGTCCGATTTCGCCGTACAGTCCCATGGCGACGACATCGATGACCTGCAGGGGAAAGGAAAAGTCGAGCTGCGCGTACTGCGGCACATAGCCGATGCGCGCGCGGAGTGATCCGAGATCGGCGGGGACGCGTCCCAGGGTGCGCACGTCGCCTTCGTAGGGCGTGAGCAGTCCGAGCGCGGTTTTCACGAAGGTGCTTTTCCCCGAGCCGTTCGGACCGATGATGCCCCAGAAGCTGCCCGACGGAATGGAGACGCTGATGTTCTCGAGGGCGGGCAGGTGATCGTAGCGCACGGACACGCCGCGGAATTCTATGGCAGCTGACATGCTCATCGAAGGATACGGGTCATTTCCCTGACATTATAACGCATCAGGTCCAGATATCGAAGCGCGGTGCTTTCACTGCCGATCGGGTCGAGGCGAGCGACGGAGGCGCCGGTGGCTTCCGCGAGCACATCGGCAGCGCGAGAGGATTTGCGCGCGTCCGCGAAAATGGCGCGCACCTGTTTCTCCCGCATGCGGGTGATGAGGGCGCCGAGTTCGCGCGCGGAAATTTCCCGTCCCGGTGTCGCCTCGATGACGCCGGCCTGCTCGAGATCGTAGCGCGCGGCGAAATACACCCAGGAACTGTGATCTTCCACGAACAGCCGCTGCGACCACTCGGCACGCGCGGTGCGGATACGTGCGTCCAGGGCGCGCAGGGAGTCCTTCCAGGCCGCGGCGCGGTTGCGCAGGGCGTCCTCCTGTCCGGGGAGAATTTTCACGAGTGCTTCGGTGATGCGTCCGGCCGCGTCGGCGGCGAAAAGCGGATCCAGCCACAGGTGGGGATTTCCTTCCGCGTGGCTGTGTCCGTCACCATGATCATGCGTGTGCTCTTCGCCTGTCTGCAGCAGCTGCGCGCCCTCGCTGAGGCGCAGGACGGCAGCATCCGGATTGGCATTCGCCAGGAGGTCTTCCGCCCAGAATTCGAGTCCTGCACCCATGAACACGATCAGCGCGGCGCTGCCGGCGTCACGAAGCTGCCGGGGCCGCAGCTCGAAGGTGTGGGGACTGGCGTTGCGCGGGACGAGCACTTCCACGCGGACGGCGTCTCCGCCGACGGCGCGCACCCAGTCCCCGAGCGGCGCGATGCTGGTCACCACGACGGGCGTGTCGTCCGCCCCGTGCTGACGGTCGCACGCAGGCGCCGCGAGCAGCAGCAGGAGGAGAGTCGAAAGCAGGATGAAAAAACGGTCGCTGTGCAAGATTTCATTACCCTCTGGTTCAATAACGCAAAATACGCCCGCATGCGCACAATGTGAAATCTCCGCTTCGCGCCCGCATCGCTTTCATTTTCGGATCAAGGGCTGTATTTTTTACCCTGTTCTGATCCAGTAGCCCAAATAATCTGAGGACATTGATCATGAGAGATCGTATTGCTCCCGCCTCCGCCCGCAGAAGCATCCTGGCCGCCATGGCACTGCTCGTTTTGTGCGCATTCACCATGCAGGCGCAGACGTGGACCTGGAAGAATCCCCTGCCGCACGGTGTGACGAACAACAGCATTCAGCGCCCGGAGGCCGACCACATTATCATCGTCGGTGACCAGGGCCGCATCATCCGTTCGACCGACGACGGGGAAACCTGGGATCTGACAGAGAGCAATACGACGATTTCCTTCCACGATCAGAGCTTCATCGACAGCGAATACGGCTGGGCCTGCGGAGAGGACGGGATCATCTCGCGCAGCACGGACGGTGGCCGCACCTGGCAGCGCCAGAACACACGGA
>CAJXSA010000136.1 GCA_913060595.1 uncultured Ignavibacteria bacterium | reverse complement strand
GCTGGGGACGCATGAAGAAATTCGATGCGAAATCCACCGGACGCATCCTGACCAACCTCGCCGCCCTGATGGGCGCGTCCTGGAAGTACGATCATCCCGAGGACGTGTTCGAGGCGATGGCGGGACGGATCGAGGCGCTGAAAGGTCTCAGCTATGAAGGTATCGGACGCTGGGGCGTGCGCCTCGGCGGCGAGACTCCGGCGCATATGCTCCCCTACGTGTACAGCGATGTTCGTTCATAAGCCATACAGCAATCATGGATATCACCGACATACTCATTTCCCTCATTAAAATCGTCGTCATGCTCACCGTGGTGCTGCTGACGGTGGCCGAGCTCGTGTACGCGGAGCGCAAGGTCAGCGCGTTCATCCAGAACCGCCTCGGTCCCAACCGGGTCGGCTGGCGTGGACTGCTGCAGCCCTACGCGGATGTCATCAAGCTCCTCCTGAAAGAGGACATCGTTCCGACCGCGGCGAATCGTTTCATCCACACCCTCGCGCCGATCATCTCCATCGGGGTGGCGTTCAGCACACTTGCCGTCGTGCCCATCGCGGGTGAGACCATTCACATGTTCGGCAGGGAAGTGCAGATGATCATCGCCGATGTGAACATCGGCATCCTGTACGTGCTGGCGCTGACCTCCATGGGCGTCTATGGATTGACGCTCAGCGGCTGGTCGTCGAACAACAAGTATTCGCTGCTCGGTGGTCTGCGTTCGTCCGCGCAGATGATTTCGTACGAACTTTCCATGGGACTGAGCGTGATCGGCGTCGTGCTCGTGACGGGATCCCTGCAGCTGACGGACATCGTGGCGCATCAGAGCGGCTGGATGTGGAACATGGTTCTGCAGCCTGTCGGCTTCGTCACCTTCGTGGTCGCTGCCTTCGCCGAGACCAACCGCACGCCGTTTGATCTTCCCGAAGCCGAGCCGGAACTCGTGGGCGGGTATCACACCGAATACAGCAGCTTCAAATTTGCCTTGTTCTTTCTTGCCGAGTATGCGAATATGATCACTGCCAGTGCCATCATCGTGACACTGTATCTCGGTGGGTGGCAGGTCCCGTATCTCGAGCTTCTCGAGCTGCCCGCGACGGTGAACGTGATTCTGCATATCCTCGCCTTCGTGCTGAAAGTCGGGTTCTTCCTCTTCGTGTTCCTCTGGGTCCGGTGGAGCGTTCCGCGCTTCCGTTATGACCAGCTGATGGACCTCGGATGGAAGGTCATGCTGCCCATCGCATTGCTGAACGTGGTGGCCACCGGAATCGTGATACTGCTGATTTAAGTCGACAAAGAGAGGAAAGGACACTGTGATGCAAGCGCAGACACATGACAAATACAACCTGTCGTTCTGGGAAAAAATCTACATCCCTGAAATCCTCAAGGGCATGAAGCTCACGCTCGAGCAGATGCTGAAGAAGAAGGAGACGCGCGAATACCCGGAAGAGAAGTGGATTCCTCCCGCATCATACCGCGGTGCTCCCGTGCTGGTGCTCGAGGAGAATGGCGTTGAGCGATGCGTGGCCTGCGGGCTGTGTTCACGCGTCTGTCCCGCCCTGGCGATCGAAGTGCAGGCGGCGGAGACCGAGGACGAAAAGGAGCGCTATCCCGTGCTCTTCGAGATCAACATGCTCCGCTGCATATTCTGCGGTTTCTGTGAAGAAGTCTGTCCCGAAGAGGCCATTGTCATGAGTCAGACCTACGAAATGGCATTCACCAAATACGAGGACGCCATTTTCGACAAGGAGAAACTGCTCACGTCCGTGGAGGATCTGCGTCCCCGTCTCGAATTCCTCCGCGCCCACCGCTGAGTCCCCGCCCCACCGCATGCTGCGCATTTTCAGCACATGGACTGTCGTATCGCCCCTGCTCGGGGCGATACTCCTTTTATCGGGTTGCCTGACACTGATCGATCACATCCATGTTCCTGCCGAGGTGGCGGTTGACGAGCGCTTTGTCGTCGCCGTGGATGGATCCGTGATCGGGCATGGCGGAGGGATGGTTGGTCTGGTGGTGCAGGTGCCGGAGAGCGTTGATTTTGACGGCGCATACTACGTGACTTCCCGGGCCCGCCGCGCGCTCCGCGGCAACGCCGCCATCGCTGCGCAGTACCGGGCCGCAGAAGGGCACCGCGTCATCGCGGTCGTGGACAGCATCCGCATGAGCCGTGACACGGACGCGGACGTGCGCGTGATGCTGCACTTCACGCCGCATGAGACCGGTCAGTTCCAGCTCACGTTCATTTCCGGCGTCGCGTCCACGGTCGACGGTCAGCTCCGCTGGCGCAGCACCGATCCTTCGGGAGCACGTGATTTCACGGACAGCCTCGGCACCCTGCGGGCGCATCCGGTGCGTGTCGTCTATCCTGAGCGCAACGGCACGGCGGCGCTCGAACTGGGGGGATCCCGGCAGTATCTTGCCTTTCCCGCGTCCGACCTTTTCCCGCCCCGATTGACCTCGGATTTCACCTACGAGTTCTGGCTGCGCAGCACCGCGACGGATGTCCCGCTGCTCAGTGCCCGCCCCGACGACTTCACCACCGCTTTTCCCTTCGAACTGCGCATCGACGCCGACGGCAGTCCCGCGATACTCGCCGCAGACGGCAGGACGCTCATGCGCAGCGACGCGCGGCGTTTCGTGGCGGACGGGGCGTGGCATCACCTCGCTGCGAGCTGGTGTGCGGACAGTCTGCGTTTCACGCTTTTCGTCGACGGGGATGCGGTCGATACGCTCGAGCTCTCCCCGCAGCTCCGAGATGTCACCGCCAGCGGATTTGTACTCGGCAGCAACCTTCCGCACACCGAGTTCGCACGCGGCCAGATCGAGGAATTCCGTGTCTGGGAAACCTGCCGGAACGCGCAGGAAATTGCATACTACAAGGACCTGTCGCTGAGTGGGTACGAGACCGCGCTCGCGGCGCTTTTCACCTTTGACGTCGGGAGCAACGGCATGATTCCGGCCCAGACGCAGGGAGACAGCCTGGCACTGCTCGCCTACAACAGGCCGCGGCTGGTGGTCTCGACGACTCCGCTGCGCATCGAGATGCTCCCGTTCAGCGCGGCGCTCGAGGAGGATACCGTGCGTATGAGCTGGGAGACATATGATGAATCGAAAGTCCGTTATTACGAGGTGGAGAAGCGCTCCGCATCCGGCCGTTTCTCCGTACTCGAACGCATTGAGCCGCTGCGGCTCGTTGAGCGGCATCAGAATTACCTGGTCATCGACCAGTGGCGGGGACGGCAGGTCGCCTATTACCGCTTGCGCAAAGTGAATCTCGACGGAACCGTGCTGTTTTCCGAGGAGGTGCCCATCGGCATCGAAGCCATTCTCAATTTCTCGCTCGAGGACAACGATCCGAATCCGTTCAGCGAGAGCACGGAAATCCGCTACTCGCTCAGCAAGCGCACGCGCGTTGTTCTCACCGTGTACGATGTGATGGGAAAGGAGGTCGCCACGCTCGTGTCCGAACGGCAGGATCCGGGGGAATACACGGTGACATTCGAGGGAGGGGAGCATCCGCCCGGAATGTATTTTTACAAAATGCGATCAGGTGCTGGTTCGCAAACAAAAAAAATGTATCTTGCACGCTGATTCTGCCCCGGGAAGACGAGATCCCGAAGCTGGGAAGGGAGCATTTCCCCCCTGAAAAACAGCGTTTGAATCGCTTGACATTCGTACACACCATGGTTAACTTGTTCCTATCTATTAAGAAACGCATTGGTTACACGGATTACACCCTGGAGCTCTCGGATGACATTTCTGCCCCGCGCTGGACGCTCCCGGGATACGCGAACCTTTCCTTCCTTCGCATTGCTGATTCACGCTTACAAATAAAGAAGCTGATGAACCATAACTGCTCAATTATTCCCCAACTGCTAGGAGGTATTTCATGAAGAAGTTGACTCTTCTTTCTGCAGTTTTTCTTCTAGGCATCCTGCTGACGCAGGTGGGTTTTGCCAACGGTACGTACAAGTACAGCAGCAAGCCCCACCTCCCGATCCGCAGCGCGCAGACCACGCTTGACGCGATTTACGTTCCGGCGGCCGTTCCGGTCTCCGACGTCCGCGTTTCTCTGCACGCCAAGGTCGTCATGTACTCCACGCTGCGTATTACGCTTACGTCGCCGAAGGGTGTGCAGGTCTTGCTGAAACAGGAAAGCGGCAATCTCGGCTCCACGCCGTTGTTCGGCTCCATTGGATCCGCCCGCTCCCACATTCTGTTCCGGGATCAGGCGAACTCCTGGGGCGATCAGCCGAACGATCGTCCGATCGCACCCGAAAATCCGCTGTCCCAGATGAACGGTGTCATCGCCCAGGGCTGGTGGCAGATCGAGATCAAGGACGAGCGCAACGCATCGATCAACGCCATTCCGCAGGACGGTTTCCTCGAGGAGTGGGTGCTCTATTTCAACGAGCAGATCGTTGAGCCGATTCAGCCGTTCAATCCCGCCATCAACGTTCTCTTCCCCGGTGGCGGAAATCTGTACGGTCAGATCAACGGCGTCGCCGCCCAGTTTGGCGATCCCAACAATCTCGCCCAGATTCCGAATGACGGAAGTGCGCAGAGCCCGGGCAGCCAGTGCAACTACCCGAACGACCCGGCCGTGCTGGTCGGTCTGAACGGTGACTGCTTCCCGATCCTCGTTACCGGTCATCCGGGCGCACTGATCGGCACCGATGCCAATGGCTATCCCGCCGGTCGCTTCCGCGTCACCATCACGGTTGAGCCGACTTACCCGGCAGCCCCGATTCAGGGTCTGACCGAGGACATCGCGATTTACTTCGGTCGCGTGCCCGATGGCGATCTCAATCTTCCGCTGCCGTCGCCTCCTGGCCTCGGTGATCCCGGCTACAAGGCCAAGCAGTATATCGGTGGCTGGCCCTCCGGCCAGGGCAACGCTGTTGCGTCCTCCCTGCAGGGTCCCTCCGGCGCCTTCGGTGGCGTCCGCCTCGCCGCCTGTATCTCCCCGTCGCCCGCCGACCTCACCGGTTACGACCGTGTGACCTTCGACGACCTGGCGACCACGCAGATCGACAACGGCGTCGGTGTGCCTCCCGCACCCGCAGCCCCGCCGATCTTCACCGGTGAATGGCAGCCGATGCAGCCGCTGAGCTCGCTCGACGGTCTGCCCGTGGACGGTCTCTACTACGTGACCGTGTACGATGCCTTCAACGAGAACGGACCGCTTTACGGCCATATCCGCGTGACCTATCTCCAGGTCGAATACGTGGTCGGTGGCGGTGAAGTGCCCGATCCCGAGCGCCACCAGGGCTTCGTCGGACCGCTTGCCGGTATCGAGATCCCGGGTGAGTTCGTCTCCCCGGTCGGCTATCTCTCCGACGTCGTCGGTGTGATTCCGCCGCACAAGGAGCATGCGCAGGCCCAGGATCCCATGCTGGTCTTCTGGTCGACGCAGAAAATGTATCCGCGCGATGCCGTCGGTACCGAGCGCATCATGGCCGTGGATCAGAACAATTACGCGCCGCCTTCGGCAACGCACTATCATGGTCCGTATGCCTACCCGGGCACGCTTGATGACAATCCTGCCGTCGCAGGTTCCCTCATCAACGCCGACGTGATCCAGGTGCCGGAAGGCAAGTACAACCTGCGTGTCAACCTCATGCAGGCCCGTTACGACGACGATCTCATGGACAACCAGTTCGAGTCCGCTGAAATCGACGTCAACCCTGTTTCGATTTCCTACTTCGGTGAGAAGATCGGCCAGTGGAACAAGTACATCGATCCGCAGAACGTGAACGCAGTCGCCACGGCGACCATCGGCAACGGTCTGGGTGTCGGTGTTGCGTTCTCGCTGTTCGGTGTTCCGAGCACGAAGGTTTCCAGTGTCGACTACAAGTTCGACGCCGGTACCATCATCACCCCGAAGGCCGACTGCCGCATCAGTGTCTGGAAGACCTCCAACGGTTTCGCCGGCGCACCGCTGACGCTCGTCGCGCGTTCGACGACGGTGAACGTCAACGCCTACGTTGAAGGCAACTGGCGTACCTTCCCGATGTACCCGGTCGATGCCAATGGCGCACCGGATGTCGCAGCAGGCGGCTCCGTCGACCTGCCGCAGGGCACGTACGTGTTCACGCTTGACCAGGTCGGCGCGGGCGGCATCCTGCTGTACCCGTACACCTGGGGTGCAGTCCCCGCACTGGACGATCGCTACTGGAACTACCTGTTCAGTGACAACTTCGGTCCTCTCGGTCCCTCCAGCACCACCGGTACCCTTCTCGGTTACCTCTCGCTGGACAACACCGCACCGCCGTCGCTCGGCTGGGGTTCCCCGCAGTCTGCCGCGCAGAACTACGGTAACCACACCTTCCCGATGCGCGTGAACATGACCACGCTCAATGACTTCTCGGTGAACTGGGTGCGCTTCAGCAGCCAGAACTCCCCGACCGAAGCCATCGCCGTCGGTCAGGAAGTCACTCCTTCCGTGAATATCACCGCCAACTCCGATCAGGGCGGCCTCACGAAGGACTGCAACATCTATCTCGGCATCTACGACGCCGGAAACAACCTGCTTTACAGCGATATGATCAATATCGCCAATGCACCGTACAACGGTATCCAGGGCTTCCAGACCATCACGGTCAACATGGACAAGTGGACACCGGCCAACGGCGGCATCTATCACATCAAGGCGTACTTCACGCGTAAGCCGGACGATCAGAACCCGGTGAACGACATCATCGAGTACGACCTGCTTGTGCAGGCCACTCCGGTCATCGCATTCGACGACAACACGAACCGCAGTCAGCTCAACCAGCTGATGGACGTCGTGAGCAGCCGCGGTCCCGAGCCGACGCTGGTGAACATCAGCGAAGGTGACCTCTCCGCGATTCAGAACAGCACGATTTACTTCGCCGGCGACATGAACGCCGCCGCCGATGCCGCGCTGAGCGCTGCCGTCGCCAAGGGCAACGACGTTGCCTTCGTCTACAACACGGAAGACAAGTATGGTCCGCTGGTCCAGAAGATCGATGCTCTCTATGACATCGAGCGCGCCTGGACGCCGAACTATGCCAGTCTCGAGATCGCCCCGAGCGTCGTGAACCCGAACGCTCCGGCAGTCGATGCGACTCCGATCGAGCCGGTGGAATTCCCCGAGGTTACCTCGAAGGAAGAACTGCTGACCTGGATCGCCTCGCAGGATCTGACGCTGAAGTCGAGCGAGCGCTCCCTCCGCAAGGATGGACCCGCGAACGAAGCTTTTGCGAACGCCCTGCCGGTCGCCAAGACCAGCCAGTTCGGTGACATCCGCTTCGTGAGCGAGATCAACGGCAACCTCGGTATCGTCTACACAGTGCCGAGTGTCCGCAAGTCCGGTCCGGTCGTCGACGAACAGCCGACTGCCTCTGCATTCGCTCTCGAGCAGAACTACCCGAATCCGTTCAATCCCTCCACGATGATTTCCTACACGCTGGCACAGAACAGCACCGTTACCCTGCGCATCATCGACGTGCTCGGCCGCGAGGTCGCCACGCTCGTGAACCAGACGCAGGATGCCGGCGCCTATGCCATCAGCTGGAAGGGCGTGGACCAGAACGGAATCGACGTTCCGTCCGGCAGCTACTTCTACCGTCTCGACGCAGTGCCCACCGACGGTGGCGCGACGTTCACGAGCACGAAGAAGATGCTGCTGTCCAAGTAAGCCGGAGGTTTCCCCGACTTACACGGACAGAGCTGTCCGCATGTGTCGTCCCCCTGCATTCGCAGGGGGACGACTTTTTTTCGCCCTTTCCACGCTGACCGCTGTGGGAAGTTTCTTCCAATCTTTTTACTTTGAATCTTTACCGGAACATGAAAGGGTATTGTCCATGCGACTTGTCATGTATTGTGTTGCGCTCGCATTTCTGACCGTCCCGACGGTACAGGCGCAAATTATCTGTGAGCCGCTTCGCTATTTCAATGAGACGGGACAGGATCTCGTGTACACCGAGGCCATGCCGTCGTCATGGTGGGCGGTGCGCATGTCAGCCAACTGGAAGGCGGATGTGGATAGCGCGTACATCTCCTTCGGTGTCGCACGTGCATCGACCAGCGGACTTACCCCTGACACTCTCGACCTGCGCATTCTCAAGGATCAGCTGCCCCAGCAGGTCATCTTGGATCAGCTCACCGTGCTGATTCCGCCCAACCTGCAGGGCAACGTTCCCGACGCCTATTTTGTTGTTGAGTTCCGCATCGATCAGCCCGTCGCCCGTGTCCATCCGACACCGGCCGATTTCTGGCTGAGCTGGCGCCTGCGAGGGCCGACGGGGGATCAGGCACGCATACGCCTGAAAACGCCTGCTGCGAATCCGCATCGTTCGGTGCGGCTCGGCACCGCGGGAGACACGCTCATGGCGACGCTTGCTGTGAAAGCGCAGCTCGGACTCGGCCGCCAGGATTCTGTTGATCTCTGGGCTGAGGCACGCGTCTGCTACCCCGACGGCATCCCTGTCGAGCTTTCCGCGTTCTCCGCCGCTTACGCGGACGGGAATGCGGAGCTGTTCTGGCAGACAGCGAGCGAGGAAAACAACATGGGCTTTTACATCGAGCGCCTAGCCTCTTCTTCCGGCACGGGACTGCAGCTCTGGCAGGAGATCGGGTTCGTTCCCGGGCACGGGACCACCACACGGCAACATGAGTACCGTTTCACCGATACACGGCCCGGTGATGCGGTCCAGGCCTCCGGACGTGTGCGCTACCGCCTCCGCCAGGTCGATTTCGACGGCCGGTATGAAACCTCTCCCACGGTTGAGATTCACGTTCCGCTGCGCACCGGATTCGCCCTCGAGCAGAACTATCCGAATCCCGCCCACCTGCAGCGTGGCAGCACGACGGTCGCCGTGCAGCTCGAAGAGGCGGATCACATCACAGTCGCGCTCTACGACGCCCTGGGCCGCCGCCTGCGCACGATCGCACGGGGCACGTATGACGCGGGGCGACATTTCATCGACGTTCCGCTGGACGGACTGCGTGCAGGGACATACTATTACCGTCTTACCGCCGGCACGGAGGTTCGCGTCCGCCGCATGACCGTCACGGAATAACCCTGTCCGTCTCAGTTCAGCGCAGCAGTAATGTCAGCAGCACGGAATAACGGTCCCGACGCACGGCGTGTCTCCGGCGCGCCAATGAAGCGGGATATGATACCGCTCGCGGCTGTGATTGCGCTGTCCGCGCTTCTCCGTGTCCTCTTCCTGCTCACGCTGCAGGACACCCCGTTCTATTTGCAGCATTTCTCCGATTCCCGCCTTTACATGCAGCTCGCGGAAGACATCGTATCCGGAGATGGTGTCGCGGGCGCGTTTTTCATGTCACCGCTGTATACGGTTCTGCTTGCCGAAGTGTGGACGCTCACCGGGGATCCCGCGTTCTGGATGCGTCTGCTGCAGATTCTCTTCGGTGCAGGAACAGGAGCCATCGT
>CAJXSA010000135.1 GCA_913060595.1 uncultured Ignavibacteria bacterium | reverse complement strand
CACTCGTTGATGGTGGTGTCGTACTGAATGCCCGGGTCCGCCGATGCCCAGGCGGCGTAGGAAATCTGCTCCCACAGGTCGCGCGCGCGCAGCGTCTTGGCAACTTCGCCGGTGGTGCGGAAGGTCAGTGTCCACTTGCCGTCGTTCTCCACCGCCTCGAGGAAGTTGTTCGACACGCGCACGGTGTTGTTGGAATTCTGACCGCTCACCGTGGCGTACGCTTCGGCCTCGTAATGGGTGTTGAATTCGGTGACGTCGAATTCCTTCTCCCCCTGGTCCACAAGCTGCAGCGCGCGGTAAATGTAATTCTCATGCACACCGACCCGGCGCGCCTGCACAATGGCCAGCTCGAGATCCTTGCTCCTGGTGAAGTCCGTTGTCTCCGCTTCCGTGGCCGCCTTCATGATGCGGTTCAGGTGCATGTGGTTGATTTTGCTTCCGGTCACCAGGGCGGCCACCTTCTGCTCTTCCTGCACCTTCCAGTCGACAAAGGCCTCGATATCCGGATGGTCGACGTTGAGCACCACCATTTTCGCGGCGCGGCGCGTCGTGCCGCCCGACTTGATCGCACCTGCGGCGCGGTCATTGATCTTGAGGAAAGACATCAGGCCGGAGGAAACACCGCCGCCGGAAAGACGCTCGTTGCGTCCGCGAAGATTGCTGAAATTGCTCCCCGTGCCGGATCCGTACTTGAAGATGCGCGCTTCACGCGTGACCAGGTCGAAAATGCCGCCTTCGTTGACCAGGTCGTCCTCGACGGACTGAATGAAGCATGCATGCGGCTGGGGACGGCTGTACGCATCCTCCGACGCCTTGATTTCGCCCGACTCGGGATCGGCATAGAAATGTCCCTGGGAATTCCCCGTGATCCCGTAAGCGAAATGCAGCCCGGTGTTGAACCACTGCGGCGAATTCGGCGCGGCCATCTGCCGCAGCAGCGTGTACGCCATCTCGTGATAGTAATTCTCCGCGTCGTCCTCACCGTCGAAATACCCGTGCTTCTCACCCCAGTCGCGCCAGCAGCCGACCATGCGATGCACCACCTGCCGAATGCTCGTCTCACCGCCGATGACCTGTTTCCCCGCTTCGTCCAGCACAGGCGTCCCGTCCGCATTGTATTGCGGAACTCCCGCCTTACGGAAGTATTTCTGCGCGAGGATGTCGGTGGCCATCTGTGACCAGTGCGACGGAACCTCGATGTCGTACAGCTCAAACACGACACTGCCATCAGGATTACGTAGAACGGACGAGCGGCGTGTGTATTCGAAGCAGTCGAAGGCACTCTGTCCGGGCTGTGTGAAGCGACGGGTGATT
This sequence comes from uncultured Ignavibacteria bacterium, assembly GCA_913060595.1. GTDB lineage: Bacteria > Bacteroidota > Ignavibacteria > SZUA-365 > SZUA-365 > BM516. The sequence goes on along the minus strand of CAJXSA010000135.1, from coordinate 8,138 downwards.
TTCATAGGTCTCAGGTCTTATATAAAAGGGTGAAGATGACAATCCCTTTCACCAAACGCCGTGAAAGGGGGGCTCGAAATTCTTTATTTACAATGTGTTAGAACGCTCAAGCGGCGCAGAGATTTCCGTGCCGGCGCGTGAAATCACCGGTGGAATCGTGTTTCTCAAGGTGGCAGAAACAAACGCGGACTGCGTTGCCGAATAGTGGTTTTGAATATACGCCATGCTCGGTTTCGTGTCAAGAAAAGTATTCTGCGGGCTTTAAGTGTTAACTTAAAGCAATTCGCTAACCAATTGCAATAGAGCAAGTTAACTTTTGAAAAAATTAATGTAAAACTTGAAGCGAGGCGGGGTGGAAACAAGGATGAAGGAGGGCATCCTCACGAAATCCTCATAATTATGCCGGAATGGCCAATGCGCCGAGAAGACCGGGCCGGCGGGCGCCGGTGACACGCGGAATGGCGGCGGTATTTCCCATCAGCCACTCATTGGCGAGCACGGCAAAGGCGATAGCCTCCTTGGCGTCCGGATCGATGCCGAGAACGCTGCCCGTATCCACGCGCGCGTTCGGAAGTCCGTAACGAAGTCCTTCGAGGAAGTAGCGATTGTGCGCGCCGCCGCCGCTGACGATGAGATGAAAGCTGTCCCATTCCTCGGTCAGCGCGCGCAGCTGCGCCGTGATGCTGCGCACGGTGATCTCCGCGGCCGTGGCGACGAGATCAGCGGGCTCGCGCACGCCGAGTTCAGCGGCGAGGTCGAGATAGTCGTTCAGGTAGTCTTCGCCGAAAAGTTCGCGTCCCGCGGATTTCGGCGGACGCCGCCGGTAATACGGATGCTGACGCAGCCAGGTGAGCAGGTCGGGATGCACGTTGCCGGACGCAGCCACGACTCCGCCCTTGTCGAACTCCCGTCCGTAGAACTTCCGCATCAGCGCATCCACCATCATGTTTCCCGGACCGGTGTCGAAGGCAACGGCGTCCCCGGGCGCGCAGCCGCGCGGAAGTATGCTGCAGTTCGCGATGCCGCCGATGTTGAGCAGCACACGGTGCTCTTCGTCGGATGCGAACAGCAGGGCATCGGTATACGGCACGAGCGGTGCGCCCTGTCCCCCGAGTGCCATGTCGCCGCTGCGGAAATCATAGACCACGGGAACCTGCAGCAGCGTCGCGAGTGTGGGACCGCTGCCGATCTGCAGCGTCGAGCAGATATCATGTCCCCCGATGCTCATGGATTCGGGCAGATGCCGCAGCGTCTGGCCGTGCATGCCCAACAGGTCCACATCATCGACTTCCATGCCGGCCTCGCGCACGCAGTCCCGCACGGCGGAGGCGTACACATGTGCCAGGGCGGTGTGCAGGAGACAGATGTCGTTGACGTTACTGGACGCAACTTCCGCGTTCGCGAATATGCGGTTCTGCAGCTCCTCGGAGTACAGCGTCTCCGTATACTGCAGCAGCTCGAGCGACAGCGCGCTCCCGCCTCCGCGCACGCGCAGAAGCGCGACATCGACGGCGTCGACGGAGGTGCCCGACATGATGCCGCATATGATGCGTTCAGGACGGGTGACGAGAGAGGTCAATGTGTCGAGCGGAGTTCGCGGCATGACGGAGGAAAACGCTTTGGGAGTTCTGCCGCCAATATAAGAAATCGTGGCGCAGAAAGGGAGTCAGAGACGGAGAAGCAGTCCCGTGTGCAGGCGCCAGTAGGAAAAATCCCTGATGCGAAGCGCGTCCTCGTCCACCGCGGGTGCGAAAGGATGGGTGAAACGCATGGCAAGCTGCATCGACAAAATCCGGCTGAGAGGAAGATCGAGTCCGATTTCCCCCACCGCCGCCAGGCGCAGCGCGGTGTGGTCGAAGCGCTGCTCATTCTCCTTCCATCCCCCGCGCTCGCTGAAACTGGTGTAGGTCAGGACGAAGCCGCCATCGGTTTTCGTCGCGAGCATGATCTCGGGACCGGCGGCGACGTACAGGGGAATGACAGGCACCGGGGGACGGTACACGAGCAGAAGGGGAAGTTCATAGCGCGCGTGTTCGATGCGGCGCAGTGAGAATTGCGGATCGCCGTCCTGATGTATCGCCCAGGTATGACGGACGCGCGTGATCTCCGCACGCAGGCCCCAGCGTTCCTCCAGCGGCAGCTGCACGCTGATGCCGAACGCGGTGCTCTCATCCGTAATCGCCTGGAATTCGCCCGCGTACGGCCAGACCTGGTAGCGCAGCAGATTCGTTTCCACGCCTGCGTGCACGCCGACGCGCAGCGCAGACTGCCGCGCTCCCCCGTCCGGCGCCAGCGCAACCCCGCGTTCCGTGCCGCTCTGCGCATGAAGCGCGGCGCCGCATGCAAGGAACAGCAGCAGCGGGAGCGTGAAACGGTATGTGTGCGTGCGTATGCTCATTTCATGTCTGCCGGTCAGATGTCTATGGTGTGCAGCAGCGCGAGCCGCACCTGCCAGCTCTGCGGCGCGTCCCAGGTAAAACGCGCGTCGTCGAGCAGTGGCGTCCATTCCTGTGTATACCGCACCCCGAGCAGCACCGACCAGTCTGCCGACGCCCGTATGTCGATGCCCGCCTCCACAAGCGCGGCCCCGAACAGCTGATGCAGGTACAGGAAGCGCTCGACTGTCCTGTCGAAAGGCGGTTCCTCGGAGAAACGCGACTCGGTCAGCTGCAGTCCCAGATTGCTCAGGTTCAGGCCGAATTCGATACCGCCGCCGAGATAGGGACGCAGGTAGCCCGCACTGAATGGCTGAAATCGCAGCAGTATGGGGACGGCAACGTAGTCGACGGCCTCCTGCGTGAACGCATGTCCGACACCGGACACCATGTCCCATTCCGACTTCAGCTGACCGCGCTGTCCGTAGCGCGGTGCGAATTCCAGCTGCCATTGCTCCGAAAGTGTGTAGTCGATCACGATGCCGAGGAGGCCGTTCTGGTGATGCTCGGTGATGGAAGCGCCGTCCTGCGCTCCGACCCAGCTGTACGCATCACGCTCCGCAACGAGACCGAGCTGCAGTCCGATACGATAGGGCATCTGTGCCGACGCCGTCGCGGCGGCGAACAGGATGATGATCAATATGTGAAGCGGTCGTTTCACGTTTTTATTCGTTCGCAGGCACCGCATGGAGCGGCACTTGTATATGGACACCGGAAGCGGTCTTCGGTTACCGCTTCTGGGAGTTAAAAGGGTTTCCGTTTCACGAAATGCACCCGGAGTCCGAGGCGCACTCCCACGTGCGAGGGAAAGGCGATGGCGGCCAGATCCCCGCCGATGATTTCATCCGTGACCGACCGGTACCGGATGTCCGCCGTGAGCGTCAGCTTTTCGGTGCGACGCCACTGCACACCGAAACCCGCCTGCACCGCCATCCGCGAGAACGGCAGATCGTACACGACCGGTGTCGCGGCGTCGAGATCTCCTCCCGCAGTGTAGCGCAGCGCCGCTTCCGGGGCGAGCAGGAACATCATGTCGATGCCCGCGATCAGGTACGCGGCGAGATCCTCCTCGGAAAGCGTTTTCCGCAGCAGCAGCGGCAGATGCAGCACGTGAAATTTCTCCGCCTCCAGCCGCCTGTTCTCCTGCGCAGTGCTCTGCAGGATGTCTATACCGGAGAAGAAACTGCCGAACGCGGGCTCGGTGACAATGGAAAGTCCGGCACCGATGCGATACATGGCCTGCAATCCGAATTGCGGCAGCACTTCGTCCCGTTCACTGAGCACGCGGTCGGCGCCTTCCGGGCCGAAGCGGATTTCCTGCGTCATGAAATCGAATCCCACGACGGGACCGATGGAGAATGGGTGCCGCGGCAGTTCCGCAGATTCCTGCGCGCACAGGGGCAGCGACAGGATGAGGAAGAAAAGGGGTAGAACGGATTTCACGATTGCGCCTCCGTGATATGCCCTCCAGCGGGACGGTGTGCGGGCCGGATGTGTCTGCCGCCCTAAACTACAACGCAGACTTGAATTCCACCAAAAAACGTGTAGTTTTCCACTGTCCTCTCTCCACTGTTTTCGTCGCAGCCGGTAAATCCCGCAGGGGTGCGCGCCGCGCCGCGATCATTCCGCAGCCCATGTGTGAGCACGCGCTCGACGCGGGCCGTCCGCATTATTCACGGTGATGAACGGAGGTGCACTGCCATGAAGGCCACAACAACGATTCGCCTGACTCCTCTCTGCGTATTGATACTTCTCTGTCTCTCCACAGCGACGAGTCCCGCGGGACAGTTCGTCGTGCGCAGCACGGCGGACGCCGGCGCGCACTCGCTGCGCTGGGCCATCCTGCAGGCAAACGCGTCCGCGGGACCGGACGTGATTTCCTTCGAAATCCCGGGCAGCGGACCGCTCACCATCGTCCCATCATCGCCGCTTCCCGCAATCACCGATCCCGCAGGCGTCGTCATCGATGGACTCTCGCAGGAAGGATGCAGCGCCGGCGCCCGTCCCCCGGCCACACTCTCGCTGCGCATCGTGCTCGACGGCGTGCACGCGGGCCGCGGCCCCGGCCTCTGGCTGCAGTCCTCGAACAACCTCATCCAGGGACTGGTCATCACACGTTTCGCGGAGGACGGCGTGCGCATTCAGGGCATGGAAGGAGGCACACGGGGGAATACCGTGCGCAACTGCATCATAGGCCTCGACCCCACGGGCATCGAAGTCCGCCCGAACTGCATGGACGAGAATGGCCAGCGCTTTGCAGGCGTCCGCATGTTCATCGACCAGGCATCTGCAGGCGACGTTTTCGAGAACGCCGTGCTGACCTGCGTCATCTCCGGGAACAACGGCGACGGTGTCCTGATCGCTGATTGTCCCGGTGCTGCGGTGCATACGAACTCCGTCAGCGGGAATTTCATCGGCTGCACACTATCAGGCGATGTGCCGCGCGGCAACGCGCGCGACGGCATACACATGTCGGGCGGCTGCTCCGACAACATCATCAGCGCGAACGTCATCGGCGGAAACCGCAGTGACGGCGTGCACCTGATCGGTGATGCCACGCGAAAGGCCTTCGCAAAGGGCAACAGCATCAGCCGGAATTACATCGGCATCACGCATGAACACCATCCGCTCGGCAATGCCGTCAACGGCGTCAATCTCGGCGGTCGTGAGAACGGCAGCGTGGGAGGATTCGCGGCGCAGAATATCGTCACGTCGAACATCATCGCGGCGAACGGCCGCAGCGGGATCGTCGTGTGCGAACACGCGTCGACGACGAACAACGCCGACCGCAACCGCCTGACGCAGAACAGCGTGTTCGGCAACAGCCGCCTCGGCATCGATCTCGGCGACGACGGCGTGACGCTCAACGATCTTGCGGACCGGGACGTGGGGCCGAATCAGAGCCGCAACGCGCCTGTGCTGCTTTCGGCGGACATCAACGAAAAGCTCGTCATGCTGCGGGGCAACATCGATCTCGGCAGCCTGCGGCGCGAAGCCAAAGTCGAGCTGTACAAAATGAACGGCGCCCCGGCGGCGCAGACGCACGACGCGCTGTACCTCGGTACGGTGTCGCCCGACGCAGACGGCAACTGGATGTATTCCACAAACGGAGGACTGTTCGAAGGAGATTCCGTCACCGCCCTCGTCATCGACGCGGACGGCAACACATCAGAGTTCGCGCGGCCCCGCACGGTTCTTGCCGGCGATGTCTACGAGGAAGTGCACACGGAGATCGCGGAAGAAAACAGGATCAACGGGGATCCCAGCGCGGTGATCGCATCCACGCTGCAGGACAGGAAAAGCGGCGTCGTGACTTTCACCATCGACGTGGAAGAGGACTGCTGGACCATCATGGAAATCTTCACCGAACAGGACGAGCTGGTGCATACGCTTGTGAACCGCTGGCTGGGCGCTGGCCGGCATGTCGTCACCTGGGACGGCAGCAACTGGAAGGGCAAGCCCGTCCCTCCCGGCAGCTATTCCTGCAGGCTGGAAGCCGGCGGTGTGCGGCAGACGAAAGTTCTCGCCCGACGGGCGACGGAAGAATCTCAGTAAATGTCCACTTCGAGCTTCAGTACCCGGTACGCGAGGGTGATGTCCAGCAGCGCGAAAACCACGCCGACGGCGGCGGAGAGCAGTCCCGCCATGAACACCCACACCGCCAGCGTTGCCGCGTCGAGCCCGAAAAACAGTCCGGCACCGAGCAGCAGTGACGACAGGATGTACGCGATCACCCCGATCCAGAGAAAAATCAGGGATCGCCGCAGGTAATTCGCGCGGGTGAGCAATGAGGGTATCTGCCGCATCACGCTTTCGAAGCGCAGCGCGTCGACGTACTCGCGGTCGATGCCCTCCGGGTCGGCGAGCTTTCTGCGCTTTTCGTCGTTGAGGCCGCGGATGCGGTTGATGACGATGGCGTAGCGATTGTTGAGTCCGAGCAGCAGCAGTCCGCAGGCCGATATCATCAGCGCGGGCGTGAGAATGGCCTGAATGGTCTGCTGGGCGAGAGGGGTGGTAAATTCCTGCATGGCGTTCACTTACATCATGTACTGGGGATCGACGTCCACGGTGACGTGCACGGAACGTGTTTTCGCGTTCCGCAGATAATGCTCTTCCGCCGCGGCCAGGGCGGCACCGAGGCGCGCTCCGTCGCCGTCGCGTGTTTTCTCGATGCGCAGAAGCAGCTGCCAGCGGTATCGGCGGTTGATGCGGCTGAGCATGGCCGGCTGCGGCGGATGCATGGCGAAAAAGCGGTCGCTGCGGTCGAGCGCGGTATGATAGAGTTTCGCCGCCGCCTGCACGGCCTCTTCGTTCTCACCGGAAAAGGTCAGCAGCGCGAGGCGGGAAAACGGCGGATAATACAGTTCGCGGCGGCTCTGCAGCTCATCCTGCATGAAGCCGGTGTAGTCGTTCGCGGCCACGCGGCGGAACACCGGGTGTTCCGGACGCTGTGCCTGCAGCACCACCGTCCCGGGTTTTGCGCCGCGTCCCGCGCGCCCGGCCACCTGCGTGAGCAGCTGCGCGGTGCGCTCGGCCGAGCGGAAATCCGGCAGACGCAGCGACTGGTCTGCCGCGACGACACCCACGAGCGTGACACGGTCGAAGTCCAGCCCCTTGGCCACCATCTGCGTACCCAGCAGCACGTCGGCCTCTCCCTCCCCGAAGCTGGTGAGCATCATGTCATGCGCGCCGCGGCGGCGCGTGCTGTCCGAGTCCATGCGCAGAATGCGCGCCTCCGGAATCGCCTCCTGCAAATCCTCCTCCACGCGCTGCGTGCCGCTGCCGAGCAGGTCGAGGTCGGTGCCGCCGCAGGTGGGACAGATGACGGGCGCCTTTTCCGCCGCACCGCAGTAATGGCAGCGCAGCAGTCCGCGGTCCTTGTGATAGGTCAGCGTGATGCTGCAGTTCGCGCATTCGCCCACGTAGCCGCAGTCGCGGCATTCCATCTGCGGCGCGAAGCCGCGGCGGTTGTGAAAAATGATGCTGGCCTCCCCCGCCTGCATGCGCTGCCGGACGGTGTCGAGCAGCGTCGAGGAAAACGCGCCGCGCATGCGCTGTTTGCGCCTCTCCTCCCCGATGTCCACGAAAACAAATTCCGGCAATGCCGCGCCATCGATGCGTTCCTTCAGTGAAAGAAAGCGGTATTTCCCGCTCACGGCATTGTGCCAGCTTTCGGCCGAGGGCGTGGCGGAGCCGAGCAGCACCGGGGCACCGGCGAACCAGCCCCGCATGATGGCCGCGTCACGTCCGTGATAGCGCGGCGCGGTGTCGGACTGCTTGTAGCTGCCTTCATGCTCCTCGTCGACCACGACGAGACCGAGCTTTTCCAGCGGTGCGAACACGGCCGAGCGCACTCCCACCACGACGCGGTATTCCCCTGCCAGCGTCAGCCGCCAGGCGTCGTAGCGTTCGCCCACGGACATCCGGCTGTGCAGCACCGTGACGTCCCCGCCGAAGGCCTGGCGGAAACGGTAGACGAACTGCGGGGTGAGGGAAATCTCCGGCACCAGCACGAGGGCGTTTTTCCCCTGCTTCAGCACGTGCTGTATGGCCTCGATGTAGACCTGCGTTTTCCCGCTGCCGGTAACTCCGTAGAGCAGCATACCCGCGTGCTTTTCCGCATCCACCGCTTCCGTGACGGCCGCGAGCACATCCTGCTGCGCCGGCGTGAGCGTGATGTTCTTTTTCCTTTCCGCGTAGCGC
>CAJXSA010000134.1 GCA_913060595.1 uncultured Ignavibacteria bacterium | reverse complement strand
TCATGAACGCAGACCGCTACAAAACGTACCGCATTTATGACGTCGCCATCTGACACGAAGATTTCGGAAACCGACATCGCCCGCTGCGCCTCGCGCGCACGTCTGGAGCTGTCCGGTGCTTCCCGGCAACGTATCGCCGAAGAGCTGTCGGAAGTCAAAACGCTGCTCAGCGTGCTGCAGACCGCCCCGCGCGGTCAGTTCGCTCCGCTGCAGCAACTGCACGAGGACTTCACACCGGCGCGGGAGGACAGCGTCCTACCGTCTCTCTGCCGCCAGACGGCGCTGCGCAATGCCCCGGAAACGGACGGGACGTACGTCCGCGTGCCTCCCGTCCTGTAAACGCACAGGCCAGCGCACACCTCCCGAAGAATTCCCCGCGCACGGCAGCGCGAATCGCATTCCGCATCCCTTTCCCGATTTTATCACTATTTTATGGCATGATGAAACAGATCCTGACGGTGATTCCGGCCCGGTATGCCTCGACGCGTTTTCCGGGAAAGCCCCTGGCAATGATCGCCGGGAAAAGCATGATTCAGCGCGTCTGGGAACGATGCGGAGAAACGGCGCAGAGGACGCGCGTCCTGATCGCCACCGATGACGAGCGCATCCGCGCGGAAGCGCAGCGCTTCGACGCCGAGGTGATCATGACGCCCGATAACCTGCAATCCGGCACCGAGCGTATCGCCTGGGTGGCGGAGCGAGTGAAAGCGGATGTGTATGTCAACGTGCAGGGGGATGAGCCCCTGCTCCCGCCCGCTACCATCGATGCCGCGATCGCAGCGCTTCATGCGCACCCGGAGGCGGACATCGCGACGGCTTCGTGTCCCCTCCCCGACCCGCAGGGCATTTCGAGCCCCAATACCGTGAAAGTGGTAACGGATGCGGCCGGATTTGCGTTGTATTTCTCACGGGCGGCAATTCCGCATGCGCGTGAAGCCGGTAACGGAATTGCAGGAACCGGTGTCTACAGGAAGCATGTCGGTCTTTACGTCTACCGGCGCAGCGCCCTGCTGCAATTCGCCTCGCTGCCGCCTTCCATGCTCGAACAGGTCGAACAGCTCGAGCAGCTCCGGGCGCTCGAGCACGGCATGCGCATCGCAGTGGCAGAGGTGAGCGCCGACTCCCAGGCTGTTGATGTCCCGGAAGACATCGAGCGCGTCGAGCGGCTTCTGCGTGATGAAACGGAACGAACATCCAACTGAGAAACGCGAATTCATGTCCATACAGAAACAGAAAATCGCCATCGTCACCCTCGGCTGCTCGAAAAACACGGTCGACTCGGAAGTGCTGATGAATCAGATCGAGGCCAACCGCCTCTCCCTCGTCGATGATCCCGCCGATGCGGATACATTGATCATCAACACCTGCGGCTTCATAGACGCGGCGAAAGAGGAGTCGGTCAATACCATCGTCGAAGCGGTGGAGATGAAAAAAAACGGTGCTATCAGCACGCTCTTCGTCGCCGGCTGCCTCTCCGAGCGCTACCGGGAAGATCTCGAAAAGGAACTGCCGGAAGTCGATCGCTTTTTCGGCGTGACCGATTTCCAGCGCATCATCGAGACGCTCGGCGGGAGCTACAAGTATGAGCTTCTCGGCGAACGCCATCTCTCCTCCCCTTCGCACTCGGCATACGTGAAAATATCCGAAGGCTGCGATCGCCCCTGTTCCTTCTGTTCGATACCGCTGATGCGCGGCGGACATGTGAGCAAACCCATCGAAGAAGTGGTGCACGAGGGAAAATTCCTCCGCGCGCTCGGAACGAAAGAACTGGTGCTGATCGCACAGGATACGACATATTACGGACTCGATCTCTACGACGAGCGCCGGCTCGCTCCGCTCATGGGCGAACTCTCCGACATAGACGGCATCGAATGGATTCGCCTGATGTATGCGTACCCGTCCCGCTTTCCGCTCGACGTCCTGGACGTCATGCGCGAACGCGAGAACATCTGCAATTACATCGACATCCCCATTCAGCACGCCGACGACGCCGTGCTGAAATCCATGCGACGCGGCATCACCCGCCGGGCAACCGAAGAGCTCCTCGATCAGATACGCAGCCGCGTGCCCGGCTGCGCGATCCGCAGCACACTTATCGTGGGATACCCGAACGAAAGCGACGCCGCGTTCCAGGCACTGTACGATTTCGTCGCGGAACAGCAGTTCGACCGCCTTGGTGTGTTTCTGTACTCACAGGAGGAAAACACTACCGCGGACATCCTCGGGGATCCCGTTCCCCGCGACGTGAAAGAGCAGCGGCGCGATGCCATCATGGAACTGCAGAGCGGCATATCGCAGCGCAGGAACGAAGCCCTTGTCGGCAGCAGCATGCGTGTGCTCGCCGACCGTATCGAGGGCGAACACCTGGTGGCACGCAGCGAGTTCGACGCCCCGGAGGTTGACAACGAGGTTCTGCTGCCGCTGGACGATTTCACGGACACACCACGACCGGGGGACTTCTACGACGTCGAAGTCACCGGGGCCACCGAGTACGATCTCATGGCAAGGATACGGAGGTAACGCATGAAAACGCTCATCACCGCCATCGCACTTCTGTTTCTCAGCACGGGACTGCATGCGCAGGTCGAGGACCAGGGTCGCACCGTGCACAACATGCGCGTGCAGCCGTTTTTCTTCGAGGCGCTGAACTTCGCAGGCTATGACGAATTCGGACTCTCGGGAAGGCTCGACGTCTACGTGCACGTTCCATATGATATCGTCACCTTCGTCAAAGACGAGGAATTCTACGTCGGCGGATACAGCATTACCGTGCTGATCAACAACGCCGACGAAGAGGAGGCCGGTGCGATCGTCCATGAGGAAAGCTGGGAGCGCAGCATTGATCTGCTCAGCTTCGAACGAACCAACAACCCCAACTACTACGACCTGACGCAGCGCTCGATTGAAATCGCCCCGGGGAAATACCTCCTCACCGTTCTGTTCGAGGACGAGGAATCACAGAAGGAGTTTCGTCTCTCGCGCAGCATCACCGTGCGCAAGTTCGACCCCAACATCCTGGCGGTCTCCGATATCATGCTGGTGCGGGCCGTGGAGAGCAAGGGAAGCAAAAAGCAGATCTCGCCGCAGATCAATCCGAACGTGGCCGCCCTCAAGGACGGTTTCGGGGTCTTTTACGAAGTGTACAATCCCTACACGCTCGGCGGGGTGATACTCGACTACAGCATTCAGAAACGTGAGCGTGAAGTCTACACGCAGCGGGCCACGCAGATGATGAAAAAAGGCCGCAACACCTTTCTCGCCAACATCAGCAGCACAGGACTCGGTGTCGGCAGTTATACCCTGCAGGTGACCATACGCCGCAGCACCGACACGACGGACAGCGGCGTACTGGCGACCATACAGCGGCAGTTCATGGTCGAATGGCTGACCGCGGGCGTGCCCATTTCCATCGTCGATCTCGACGAAGCCATCGATCAGCTGCGCTACTTCGCCAAGGAAGACGAACTGGATTACATACAGGAAGCGAGAGAGGAAAAGGAACGCCGCCGCCGTTTCGAGGAATTCTGGGAGCGGCACAACCCCAATCCCGGTGCGGACACCAATCCGGCGATGATCGAATACTACAACCGCGTCGCATACGCGAACCAGCACTTCCGCCATCACTTCGAGGGCTGGAAAACCGACCGCGGCATGGCGTACATTATTTACGGCCCCCCCGACTACATCGACCGGCATCCCCTCGATGTCGAGTCAAAACCCTACGAAATCTGGGAATACTACGATATCAACCGGCGCTTCGTTTTCATCGATGAGAGCGGATTCGGCGACTACCGGCTGCTCTACCCCATCTGGGACGACCGCAATCGCCTCCGCTGAGCAGCTGTACGCTATCGCAGGCAGTAATGTTCTTTGCCGCCATGCATTACTGCCGCGATGCATCCCCCGGCGATTTCAAGTAATAGGCCGCGTCTCGGTACATTACTGACGTCGTGCGTCATTCGCATCCAGCCCCCGTGCCGCCTCACGCGGCGCTGGTGATGTCCTGATCCTTGTACTGGAGCTGATACAGGCGGTAGTAAATTCCGCGTCGAGCGAGCAGTTCCTGGTGATTTCCGCGTTCGCGAATCTGTCCCTTGTGCATGACCAGAATGGTGTCTGCGTTCTGTATCGTCGAAAGTCGATGGGCGATGACGACGGACGTTCTTCCCTTCAGCAGTTTTGCGATCGCCTCCTGAATCAGCAGTTCCGATTCGGTGTCAACGCTCGATGTCGCCTCGTCGAGAATCAGCAGTTCCGGGTCGTAGGCCAGCGCGCGCGCGAATGCCAGCAGCTGCTTCTGTCCCACCGACAGCGATCCGCCGCGCTCGCGGATCTGCGCGTCATATCTTTCCGGCAGCCGGTCGATGAACGGCTGCACACCCACCAGCGCCGAGACCTCCTCAACGGTTTGCCGCGAAATGCGCACGTCCCCCAAAGTGATGTTGTCGTGTATGCTGCCGGAGAAAAGGAAAACATCCTGCAGCACAATGCCGATATGTCTGCGCAGTTCCGCTGCGGGGATGTCGCGCAGGTCCTTTCCGCCGATGGTGACGGCGCCCTTCTGAATGTCGTAGAAACGACAGAGGAGATTGATCAGCGTGGTCTTGCCGGAACCGGTGGCTCCCACAATGGCCACGCTGCCGCCCTTCGGGATATCGAAAGACACGTCGCGCAATACCCATTCGCCCTCGTTGTAGGCGAAATGCACGCTGTCGAAGCGAATATCCTCGATATGGGGCAGCGCACGCACGCGGTCCGCAGGGGGATCGGGAATGACGGTGTCATCGTCAAGCAATTTGAAAATGCGTTCCGACGACGCCATGGCGGTCTGCATGATGTTGTATTTCTCGGACAGGTCACGAATGGGACGGAAGAACATCTCGGTATACTGGATGAACGAGATCAGCGTCCCCACCGTCATCAGGCCCGAGAGGATTTCGCCTCCGGCATACCATATGATCAGCGCAACAGCCAGCGCGCTGATGAAATCGACGCTTGGATAAAACACTGCGTAGTAGAACACGGAACGGACGTTCGCATCCTGATGCGCCCGGTTGATTTCCTCGAAAGCGTCGGCTTCTTTCTTCTCCCTCCCGAACAGCTGCACCGTCATCATGCCCGAGACCCGTTCCTGCATGAACGCGTTCAGTCGTGCAAGCTGCAGACGGACATCCCGGTAGGTCTCACGCACTTTTTTTCGAAACAGGAAGGTGCCGTATACCAGGAGCGGTATCACGCTCAGCGTGACGAGGGCCAGCTCCCAGTTGATCGTCAGCATGAACACCACGATCCAGAGAAGGATGAACACGTCCGCGAACACGGCCACCAGGCCGGAGGAGAACATTTCATTGAGCACCTCGACGTCATTGGTGACGCGGGTGACAAGGCGGCCGACGGGATTGCGGTCAAAGAAACGCAGCGCAAGCTTCTGCATGCGCGTGAAAATCTGCATGCGCACGTCGACGATGATGCGCTGCCCGATCCACTGGGTGAAATACATCATGAAGTACTGTGCCACCCCCTGCAGAAGAAGTGTGCCGAGCAGCAGCAACGCGATGAACAGCAGTCCGTTTTCATCACCGACGGCGATATAATCGTCGACCGCCAGCTTGGTCAGGTACGGGCGAAGGGGACTGAGCGCAGATATGAATATCGTCAGCAGGATGGCGCCGACCACGTGCATGGTGTATGGCCGCGCATACTGCAGAAGACGCCGCATCAGCCGGCTGTCATACGCTTTTCCGAGTACTTCGTCTTCCTGCATGCAGGTCCTTCCGTGATCGATGCAATCCTGAACGTGACAAGATAGGAAAAAGTTCGGATTTGGATTTTCACCCCGAATTCTTTACTTGATAAAGGATATGGCTGTTTCATAACGCTGAACTCATCCTATCTTTGGCAAGCACATACGCAGTGACAGAACCCGCTCCGAAAGGAGACCGGGACGGTCCTGCAGATGCACGCCCTCCCTCCATCCTCCCATTTTCCCCAAATTCTGTATCACATACCTCAGACAGGTGATCTGATGTCTATTTTTGATGGCCGTCAGCAGGACATCGCCGAAAAGATTGATTCCGATGCGGTACGCTCGAAGTGGCAGGACTGGCAGTGGCAGATGCGCCACTCCATCCGCAGCATCGACCGTTTCGAATCCCTGCTCGGCGTGCAGCTCGATGCCGATGAACGGAGCCAACTGCAGAAAACACTCGATACATTCCCTCTTTCGATCACACCGTACTACCTTTCGCTGATCAACGCGGAGGATTACAAGAACGACCCCGTGTTCAAGCAGTCGTTCCCGTCTCCATCCGAGCTGATAATCAGCGAGTACGACATGGCGGATCCGCTGGCGGAAGACACCGACAGTCCCGTGCCGGGCATCACGCACCGCTACCCGGACCGCGTGCTCTTCCACGTCAGCAACGTCTGCTCGATGTACTGCCGGCACTGCACGCGCAAACGCAAAGTCGGCGACATGGACCGCATCCCGGTGCGCGATGAGGTCAGCGAAGGAATCGCGTACATTCGCGCGCATCCCGAGGTGCGGGACGTCCTACTCTCCGGCGGAGATCCCTTCATGCTTACCGACGAATACCTGGACTGGATTCTCACCCAGATCCGCAGCATCCCGCATGTGGAGGTCATTCGCATCGGAACCCGCATGCCCGTTGTCCTGCCCTACCGCGTCACGGACAACCTCGTGAACATGCTCAAGAAGCATCATCCCGTCTGGGTCAACACGCACTTCAATCACCCGGTGGAAATAACCACCTCCTCGAAAGAAGCCCTCCGCAAGCTGGCCGATGCAGGCATTCCCCTCGGAAACCAGAGCGTGCTGCTCGCAGGAGTCAACGACTGTCCCCGTATCATGAAAACGCTTGTGCAGAAGCTGGTGCACAACCGCGTGCGTCCCTACTATCTCTACCAGTGCGATCTCTCCGAAGGCCTTTCCCATTTCCGCACTCCGGTCGGCAAGGGCATCGAGATCATCGAAAGTCTCATCGGACATACCAGCGGTTTCGCAGTGCCCACCTATGTGATCGACGCCCCGGGCGGTGGCGGAAAAATTCCCGTCATGCCGAACTATCTGATTTCCTGGTCGACGAACAAGGTCGTCCTGCGCAATTATGAGGGCGTGATCACCACGTACAAGGAACCGGATTCCTACGAACCGGTATTCTGCGACCGGAACTGCGAACGCTGTGACCTGCACCTGAAGGTCGATTCTGCAGAAGACGAGTATCGCAGCGTCGGTATCGCCGAACTGCTGGCCAACCAGGATGAAGTCATCTCTCTCGTGCCCGACTCCAACGAGAGAATCAACCGGCGGACTGGCGGAGACGGGGAATCTGACAGCTGATGCATGCCGTCGATTACGGTATCATCGCCCTCTACATGCTGGCCGTGCTCGCGGTCGGATTTTACTTCCTGCGCCGCAACGAGAACCGGGACGACTATTACGTCGGCGGCCGCTCGATGACGGCAGGGCACCTCGGCCTGTCCATCGCCGCCACCGATGTGGGCGGCGGGTTCTCGATCGGACTCGGCGGACTCGGCTTCGTCATGGGCATGTCAGCCAGCTGGCTGCTCTTCACCGGTCTCATCGGCGCCTGGCTCGCAGCGGTCATCATCATTCCACGCGTCAAGAAATTCGACGCGCAGGAGAAGCTCCTCACATACCCTGACCTGCTCCGGCGCAGCTTCGGCGGCCGCGTGGCGATGGTGGCCGCCGTCATCTCCGGCATCGGGTACCTGGGTTTCACCGGCGGACAAATCCTCGCCGGAGCCAAACTCGCCGCGTCCACCATCGTACCGGAACAGCCGTTCGGCATGGACGGCATGCTGTTCTCGCTCCTGCTCATGGCGGGCGTCATGTTCCTCTACACGGCGGCCGGCGGCATCAAGGCGGTCATCTACACCGACACCGTGCAATGGATCATCCTGCTCGGCGGACTCCTCTTCCTCGGTGTGCCTTTCGCCATCATGGATCTCGGCGGCTTCGCCGAAATCGAGCGACAGCTTCCCGACCATTTCTTCGCGTTCGACAACGTGTCCGCCGTTCAGCTGCTGAACTGGTTCATCACCATCATTCCCATCTGGTTCGTCGGCATGACACTCTATCAGCGCCTGTACGCGGCGCGGGATGTGCGCGAGGCGCGCAGGGCATGGTATTTCGCGGGGATTCTCGAGTATCCGATCATCGCCTTCCTCGGCGCATTTCTCGGCATGGTCTCCCGCGTGTACTTCCCGGAAGCGGAACCCGAGACAGGGCTGCCCATGCTGCTGAAAAGCACACTGCCCATCGGTGCGACCGGCATCGTGATCGCATCGTATTTTTCGGCCATCATGTCGACGGCGGACAGCTGTCTGATCGCTTCCTCCGGCAACTTCGTCAACGACATCATCGAACGGCTGAAACCCGATATCCCTCAGCAGCGCATGATGTGGATTTCCCGCGGTGTGACACTGCTCATCGGCATCATCACCTTCATCATCGCCGCATCCTTCGAGACCGTGCTCGAACTGATCCTGCACGCATACTCCTTCATGGTATCCGGCCTGTTCGTCCCGACGCTGGCCGCACTGTTCAACCTGCCGTCGAGCCGCCATGCCGCCATGTGGTCGATGGTGCTCGGTGGGAGCACGACGCTGCTGCTGCTCCTCCTCGCCGTGGAACTGCCGGGCGGCATCGTCCCGACAGCCCTGGGACTGCTGGTTTCCGCCGCGGCGTTCTTCCTGGTCAATTCGCTCGACAGGAAAAACCGCACGGCGGTTTCCTGACACGCGTGCGGGGTGCATGTTTCCGCAACGCGATTGTTCTTATCTTACCTCCCGTAAAAGCATACGAGTATTACACACGGATTTTTTGTCATGCGCACCGTTAATTCCCCTTTCGACAAGATTGAAAAACTGCGGGACTCGGTCATTCAGCACGGGCCGAGCAGCGACCGCATTTACCTGATGAAACTCAAGGCGAACGATTACCCGGACATCATCCCCGACCTGGTGCGCCTGGCGGAGGAACACCATTACGGTAAAATCTTCGCGAAGGTCCCGGCCCGCGTGGCGGACGGATTTCTCCACGAAGGGTTCGACCGCGAGGCCGTGGTCCCCGGGTTCTACGCCGGCGATGATGACGCGGTGTTTCTCGGCCGTTATCTCAAGCCTGCCCGCCGTGAGGTCAGTCCGGAGCAGCGCGAACAGATGGAGGGTATCGTCGCACTCGCCCGTGAGAAACGCGACGCAGCGGGTGACGGCACACCCGCATCTCCCTTCACCCTTCGAAGACTCGAGACGACTGATGCAGCGGCGCTGACACGCCTTTACGGCAGCGTTTTCGAGAGCTACCCCTTCCCCATCTTTGAGCAGGAGTACATCGTCCACACAATGGAAGAAGACAGCATCGCATACTACGGTGCCTTCACCACAGACGGCCGGCTGGTCGCGGCCTCTTCCGCCGAAATGGACAAGATCAGCCGCAACGCTGAGATGACGG
>CAJXSA010000133.1 GCA_913060595.1 uncultured Ignavibacteria bacterium | reverse complement strand
GGTGGACATCGAGGGACACGAGGTGCTGTTCTCCGACACCGTCGGCTTCATCCGCAAACTGCCCACGCGCCTGATCGAAAGCTTCAAGAGCACGCTCGACGAAGTGGTGGAAGCCGACATCATCCTGCATGTGGTGGATATCGCCCACCCGTACTTCCGCGACCAGATCGACGTGGTGCGGGACACGCTCAAGGAACTCGGCGCGCATGAAAAGCCCACCATCATGGTGTTCAACAAGATCGACCGCATGGAGAACGCGGGCATCATGACCACGCTGAAAAGCGAGTATCCCTACACCGTGTTCATTTCCGCCGCGCGCGGCATGAACATCGGCGAACTCAAGGCCGCCGTGCTTCTCATGCTCGAAGAGCAGCACCGGGAGAAGACCTTTGTCATTCGTCCCCCCGACTTCGCAGTCGCCGCGGAATTTCACCGCCTCGCGCGCATCGTCGAGGAGAAGTACGAGGAAGATCACATAGAAATCCGCTGCGTTCTGCCCCCCGACGCCGAGCAGCGCCTGCTCAGCGTGCACGAGGGGAAAGTGACGCTCGGAAAGCCGTCCGCGGGGTAGAGGAATCGCCGCGGAGCGGCGCGGATTTGCGCCCTCACGCTCTGCGTTCATTCTAATCCACAGCAACCTGAGTTGCGCGATGAAGTTTTCGGCACTCATTCTTTTCCTTCTTTTTCCCGCACTGCTCGCGGCCCAGGGCGTGATTTCCGGCACCGTGCAGGAGACGGAAAACGGGGAGGCGGTGATTGGGGCCAATGTGCTGCTGGTGGGTACGGGCAAGGGCGCGGCGACCAACCGCTACGGCTATTTCGCGCTGGCCGGACTCTCGCCGGGAGAATACACGCTGCGCATTTCCGCCGTGGGTTTCCGCACCGACGAACGAAGCATCACGATTACAAACAGCGACGAGCATCGGCTGGTCGTCGAGCTGCTGCCCTCGGTGATCGAGCTGGGGGAGGTGTCCATCGAAGCCACGCGGCAGGAGGCCGAGGCGCGGCGGCTGAGCGCGGTGGATCTGCCCATCGAGCAGATTCTGCGCCTTCCCTCTCTGGGGGGTGAGGTGGACGTCTTCCGCGCGCTGCAGCTGCTGCCCGGCGTGCAGGCGGCGTCGGAGATCAGTTCCGGCCTCTACATCCGCGGCGGCAGTCCCGATCAGAACCTCGTGCTGCTCGACCGCATGGTGCTGTACAATCCCTCGCATCTCGGCGGCTTTCTTTCCACTTTCAACGCCGACGCCATCAACAACGTCACGCTCATCAAGGGCGCCATGCCGGCCGAGTACGGCGGACGCCTTTCCTCCGTCGTGGACGTGACCATGCGCGAGGGCGGACGTGACCGCATCCGCGGAGCGGGCGGCATCAGCATGATCGATTCGCGCCTGACCATCGACGGTCCCATCAGCGACGACGTCACCTTCATGCTTTCCGGGCGACGGGTGTACCTCGACTGGCTGGTGGACCTGATGTCCGACGAAGGCTCGCTGAACTACTATTTCTACGACCTCGTCGCCAAGACCAACATCCGCCTCGGTGACAACGACAGGCTGTTCTTCTCCGGCTTTTTCGGACGCGACGTCATGGGCGAGCCCTTCGACGACGACGACGAATTCAGCATCTCCTGGGGCAACAGCGCGGGCAACCTGCGCTGGACGCATATCTTCGGATCGAAGCTGTTCACGAACGTCTCCGCCGTCGTCAGCGACTACCGCTTCAGCTCGGAATTCGAGGAGTGGGACAACACGCGCTTCAAGACCATCTCGGGCATACTCGACTACAGCATCCGCGCCGAGGCCGAATACTTCCATTCCGCCGAGCACACGTTCAAGGCCGGACTCGAGACCACGCTGCACACCTTCACTTCGGAGGCGTCATCCAACGAGGGCGAATTCGACGAATTCGATCCGCATCTGCCCACGCATCGCGGCACCGAGCTGTCGCTGTTCCTGCAGGACGAGTGGAAGCCCACGCCGCAGCTGACCGCACAGCTCGGGGGACGTGCCTTCTACTTCGACCGGGGACCGTATTTCCGACTCGAGCCGCGCCTGGCGGCGTTTTATACGCTGGACAACCAGGTCACGCTCAAGGCCGCCTTCATCGGGGCCAACCAGTTCCTGCACCTGGTCACGCGCAACGACATCACGCTGCCCACGGACATGTGGTTTCCCTCCACCGCCACCACCCCGCCCTCGTATTCCCTGCAGTACGTGCTCGGCGCCAGCCGGGATTTCTTCGACGGCATGTACAGCGTGTCCCTCGAAGGCTATTACAAGAGCATGAACAACCTGCTGGAATTCCGCGACAACGCGTACTTCTCCATTTTCGCTCCGCTGGAGGAGGAACTCACCGGCGGCGACGGACGCGGCTACGGCATGGAACTGTTCGTGCAGAAGCGCAAGGGGGCCTTCACCGGCTGGATGGGCTACACGCTGGCGTGGACGGACCGGACCTTCCCCGAACTCAACGACGGCAAGACCTTTCCCCCGCGCTACGACCGGCGGCATGACATTTCTCTGGTGCTCAACTACCGTCTCGGCGAGCGCTGGGAATTCACCGGCGTCTGGGTGTACGGCACCGGACAGGCCTTCACCTTTCCCGTCGCGCAGTACACGCTCGACATCTACGACGAGGTCAAGCTGCTGTACTCCGATCGCAACGGCTACCGCATGCCGGCGTATCACCGCCTGGACCTGAACTTCAGCTACGCCTTCCAGTGGTTCGGCTGGGACTGGAAAGCCAGCATCAACCTGTACAACACCTACAATCACCTGAATCCCTTCTCCCGCTACCTCGACTATGACTGGTCGGAGGACCGCTGGGAGCTGAAACAGATCACCCTTTTCCCGCTGCTGCCGACCTTCGGCCTCAGCTTCACGTTCTGAGCAATGAATTACTTTACAACTGTTGCAACATTATTCACGCGGTCCGCAGCTTTCTGCCACCGTTTCACGGCGCGTGTCGCGAATTACTTCGCAACTGTTGCCATATTATTCCTTGTGCTTGCGGGCTGCGAGCAGACGGTGGACGCCGACTGGCCCGCGCATGAGGAGAAGCTCGTGGTGACCGGCTTCCTGCAGTTCCGCGCCGATACGGTGTTCACCTATGTGCGCGTCAACCGCACGCAGCCGCTGTCGGAACCCTTCGACGACAGCCGCGCCATCGTGAGCGACGCTACCGTCGAAGTGCGCAGCGGAGCGGAGACACATGCGATCGCGCCTGACGCGAAATTTTATCCCCTTTCCTACGATTTCAATTACAGCGGCGTGTTCACGCGGGGCGGGGAGAACAATTATCAGCTTCGCGTTTCCCATGAGGGGAAAAACGCCCGCGCGGAAATCACCATCACCGACGCCGCCCCGCGCTTCGAAGAAATATTCGCTCGCTCTGCCCCCTGGTCGCCCGAATATCTTGAAGTTGAATGGAGCATGCGTCTCCCGGAGACACGGGGCAGCGCCACCTGTGTATTCCAGGCCTGGGACCCGTCGCAGCGGGGGTGGCGGGATGTGGATATCATTGACGTGAAGGATTACGGGCGCCGGGACGGCGAACTGCTGCGCGGCGGCGTGACGATATGGGCCGGCTACGGGGAGCGTCCGCGTCTGCGCTACATTCTCATCCTGCAAAGTGCGGCCTACGAGGATTACCGCAACGCGCGCTGGTCATGGTACAGCGGGGGCGGCGTGTTCGAGCCCGAGGCCAAGAATCCGCCCTTCAACGTATCGGGCGACGGCATCGGCTTTTTCTGGTACGAGTTCCGTGGCGAGCCCGTGGAGATCGTGTATTGACACTGCTCCGGTGCTGCCGTCGACCGGCGAGCCGAGGATTCGGAGAATGGACAGAAATTCCGTAAATATTCCCTATGACAACCGAACGACCTGAACCGCGTCCCGGGACGCTGTACGTGGTGTCCACCCCCATCGGCAACATGGACGACATCACCCTCCGCGCGCTGCGCGTGCTGCGCGCCGTGGACCTGATCGCGGCGGAAGACACGCGCACGACGCGCAACCTGCTGCGGCATCACGGCATCGACACCGACTGCATCAGCTATTTCGCGCGCAACGAGGCGCAGCGCATTCCCGTGCTGCTCGCGCACCTGCAGTCCGAGCGCTCCCTGGCCGTCGTCTCCGACGCCGGCACCCCGGGCATTTCCGATCCCGCCGCGCTGCTGATCGCCGCGGCCATCGAAGAGGGAATCGAGGTCATTCCCATCCCGGGCGCCTCGGCCGCGCTGGCCGCGCTCACGGCGAGCGGACTGCAGATGGACCGCTTCCATTTCGAGGGCTTCCTGCCCATCAAGAAGCGGCGCAAGACGCGCATTGAGTCCCTGGCCGACGAGACGCGCACCGTGATACTGTACGAGTCCGTGCATCGCCTGCTCAAGACGCTGCGCGAACTGCACGCGGTTCTCGGAGAGCGGCGCGTGTCGGTCTCCCGAGAAATCACCAAGAAGTTCGAGGAAACCGTGCGCGGATCTTTCGACGAGGTCATCGCGCATTTCGAGGCGCGTCCCCCGAAAGGGGAATTCGTCATCGTCGTCGAAGGCGCACGGTCGTCAAAAGTCGCCACAGACACCGATGAAACAGACTGAAAGGATACCCATGAAACTTCTCCCCATCGCCCTCGTGCTCCTGCTCATCCTTCCCGCGTGTGGCGCTGACGACAGCCTGCAGGAAGAAATCGTCGGCAGCTGGGACATGCTGCAGGTACTGCGGGACGGCGAGGACGTCACCGCCGAGCACGATCCGAAAAACACCCGCGCCATCACCTTCAACGAAGACGGTACCTTCATGAGCGAAGGTTTTCCCGTCGGCACGAATACGGGGAAATGGAGTATCGATCCCGAGACGAAGGAGCTGTTCATCGACAGCGACGCGGGAGAAGGCGACGACAGTTACTGGATCGTGAGCATCGACGGCGACCGCATGACCTTTAAGGGTGCGCGGGACTTCGCTGCCGAATTCACCCTCGTCCACACACGTATCGAGTAAACGGCGGCAGTACGCTCGCAGACAGCTGCTTGCACCCGGGAGATTACAGCCGCAAATTGTCGATAGAACGCTTCGGACAGGGACACGCCGAAGCACAGAAAAAACAGACGCCGTCTTGCATCTCTGACCGGATTCTCCGACATTATTGACGTCAAACAAGACAAAAAAGATAATGTATCGCGCATACTGTCGCCATGTGGCGATTGCAGCGCACATCGAAGATGAGGGTTTTCATGCATCAGCTCTACCATATACTTTTGCTTTCTGTTCTCAGCACGTGTGTTGTTTCTGCACAGTCCGTCAGCTGGCAGAGTGTCGGTCCCAATGGTGGTGAGGTCTATGACATTCTCACCACGGATTCCGGAAGCATGTACGCTTCGACGCAGAATGGAGGCATATTTCGATCCAGCGACAGCGGGATGTCCTGGATAAGGGTCACAGAAAATGAACGCACGGCATTTCAGTACAATGCCGCGTACTGCCTCGAACAGGACGCACCGAACATTCTGTACGTCGGGACGCATTACGGTTTGTATCGCACGACCGACGATGGTGCGACATGGACGCAGCACACCGATGGGCTCGACAGCTGGAAACGTATCCATGTTCTGCTCAACGACAGAATGGGAACGCTTTTCGCCGGTGTATACAACAGTGGCGTGTACCGGTCCACAGACAAAGGGGAGACATGGTCCGCATCGAACGAGGGTTTGACGAATTTCTCCGTGAACGATCTCGCGATGGATTCCGAAGGACGACTGTTCGCTGCGACGGAAAACGGCCTTTTCCTTTCCACGGACAGGGGGAGCAGCTGGACGGAATCGAGCCAGGGCCTGAACGATCCCTGGCTGTTCTCGCTCCTTGTCACCGCAGGTGATACCATCATTGCAGGTGGAAAGGGTACATCAAATATCAGTGTTGACCACGGTGCCAGCTGGTCTCCGGGTATATCTTACGGATGGCATTGGGACGTCTACGCGGATGGGGGCGGCAGCTTTTATGCGGGGAACAACACGGGGATTGTCTTTCGCTCCGCTGATCGCGGCGCGAACTATGAAAGCGTGACCAAAGTGCATCATGCCATTTTCAATGAGATTCAAGAATCCGATCGCGGCGGAATTCTCGCAGGCACCGGAAATTCCGGGATCATTGAATCCACCGATCAGGGTGCAACCTGGCAGGACAGAAACACGGGACTTACCGCCAACAACGTGGTCGACATCCTGTCGGCGGATGCAGGGATCTTTCTCGCCACCGAAGAAGGTGCCTATCAGAGTACGGATGGCGGCGCCTCATGGATTCGCCGGGTGACGGATGAAAGCGGCGTCAACTATCGCGCCATGGGAATCGGCAGCAACGGACGGCTGTTCGGCAGCGCCGGAGGCCTTGTCACCATCAGCGATGATCACGGGGCGACCTGGCATTATGCCGACAGTACACTTACCGAAAGCTGGGCCGATTGCTTCGGATTCGGTCCGAACAACACCGTGTATGCCTGTTTCTGGAACGGTATCTTCCGATCACTCGACGGTGGTGATACCTGGACGGAAATCGGCAGGATAGAGGAAACGGAAAAGCAGGTACTTCATGTCACATCCGCCGGAAGCATCATCATCGGCACCAGGAAAGACGGTGTGTTCCGCTCAACTGACGGTGGAAACTCCTTCATACAGGTTCCTGATGCGGGCTGGGATTTTGATGACCACACGGCCATTATCGATGCATCCAACGGCGATCTTCTGCTTGCAAGTTTTGACGGTGTGTTCCGCTCCTCGGATGATGGCGCAAGCTGGAACATGCTCGGAGCCGTTCCCACACGCGGCGTGAAAGACATTGCAGAGGATTCGAAAGGAAACCTGTTCATCGCATCGCGCGGCGGCGGTGTCGCGGTATCTACCGATGCCGGCGCCACGTGGACACCGACAAACGAGGAACTCGCACACCTCGTCGCATACGCACTATACGTTGACGACGAAGACAATATCTACGTGGGAACGCGCGGCGGCGGTGTGTTCAAAGGGCGCCTCAACCTCACCGATATCGACCGCATACCATATCACATGCCACAAAATGTCGTCCTGCATGCCAACTATCCCAATCCGTTCAACCCCGGTACGACGATTCCCTTCACGCTGCAGACAGCAGCCGATATCGATTTGACTGTGCACGACATCCTCGGCCGTCACGTTGCCACGCTGGCAGCCGGTCGCCACAATGCAGGTTTGCATCGTGTGTACTTCGACGCGGCGGATCTCCCCGGCGGCGTGTACACGGTTCAGCTTTCCGCAGTCGGTGCGCTGCAGCAGTCAAGCATGATCTTGATGAAGTGACGTTCGCCTCATCATGTTCAGAACATCCTGAACGACCTTCTCTCACGAATGTGACAACTTCGTTCTCATATCGGAGTTTTCACTTCCACCGCCACCGTGCGGCAGTAGAACCTGCCCTCGGGCAGATCGTTGTCGTACAGCTCCGGCGCCTCGCCGATGCCGCGGGCGGAGAGATGGCGATACACGGGATTTTCCTCCAGAAGAATCGCCTTCACATTATCTGCACGGGCGGCGGAGAGCTCCTGGTTGTGCTCCGCCTCACCGAGTCGATCCGTGGAGCCGGTGATCTCCACCGAAGAGGTGGGTTTGATGGCTTCGGCGACGAAGCGACGTATCATGCGGCGGTTGTGGGGTAGGATATCGGAGCGGTCGAAATCGAATACGATGAGGGAGAGTCGTCCGACTTCGTAGGAATTCTGTTTCTTGTGCACGGGAATCTCTATGGATGAGGCGTCGCGCAGTCCGCGCGCATCGGTCACCGTCAGGGTGGCCGTGAGAACATCCTCCCCGCGCACGCGCGCGGCCAGCAGGTCGTCGAGCTGCCAGCGCAGCGTCGTCGGCGGCGCACCTGCCGCCCCGAAGGACGCAACCGTCTCGTCTCCGTGGCGAACCGTCATCGACCACTGCGCGACGGACGTGGAAGCGTCGGCCCCGAGTGCAAGTTCCATGACGGGGGGAGAAATGTCGTATTCGCTCAGATTTTCATGCAGCACGGGCCGAAAGATTTCGTCCGAATCCGAAATGATTTCCACGCGACGGTTCTCCTCGTCCCCTTCGGCATACACCAGGCTCGAGGGCATCTGCGGCAGCTTCTGCGTGCTGACGGCGATGCGATCCGACGCGATTCCCCACACGCCGGTGAAATATTCCTTCACGGTCTCCGCGCGACTGCGCGCGAGTGCGGTGTTTCCGCGCTCGGCGTCCTTGTCGTCCGTCGAACCGAGCAGGGTGATGCGTATGTCAGGATGCAGGCGCAGGCGACGCCCGACGATATCGAGCAGGTGGTAATAAATCGCCATCGTCTTGCGCGGCAGTCCGCTCTCGGTGAAGGCCGCGGTGTTCCGCGCCGTCATCGTGCGATACTTGTCCGGCAGACGCGCGGAGTTCTGCGCGAAAAACACGTATGGCAGCAGCGGGAAGGTTTCGGTCACGAAGGTTTCGGTGATGTCGATCTCCGCATCCATGGTCGTGCCGATGCGCGCCACCGGCGGCTCCGGTGCGGGCGGCGGGGGCGGAGGTACGGGCTCCGGCGGAGAGGGAAGCTCTTCTTTCTTTTCAATCCGCCAGGTCAATGACGCGCCAGCCGACACGGAGGAAATCTTCCAGTCGTAGCCCGTCGTCGCATCGGAGAGAGGATACGAGTACAGCAGCTCAGGAGAAAACTCCACGCTCTCATGAAGGGTGATGGCATAGCCGATTCCACCCACGATCGCGGTGCGCAGTTGCGTATCGGTGAAATCCCCAGCGCCGTTGGATCTGCTGCGTACGAAGCCGGGGAACAGCGCTCCTTCCGGGGCCACGATGCGCTCTTCCTGCTCCCACGACGCGGCGAACAGTGGCAGTCCGACACTCACAGCGCCGGAGAGAAACACCGACGTTTCCAACGGCATGTATTTGAAGCCCAGTTCCAAAAGGGCATAGTCGAGACGCACGTCCTTCGTGTACTCCCTGAGCAGTGGTTCGAATTCATTGTCTCCGCCCGTCGGCACGATGATGCCGTTGTCACAGTAGGTGCTGAGGCGTCCGCCCAGCGGCGCATACGCCAGGCGCGCCGTGCCCCGCAGCCAGGGCAGAAGGTCCACTTCCCCGACGAGCGCCGCGGATACCCCGTGTCCCCGTCCGGTCGTGAACGCACCGCATTCCCCTTCCATCGCCCGCACATCCTGCACCGTCTCATGCCACACGCGGTCATATCCCGCGCGCACGCCCAGGTGCCAGACGGATTGTGCGGTGGCGACGGAGTCCGGGAGCGCCACGATGAGAAAAATGAAACAAAGGGAAAGATGGAAACACGACCGTCTCTTCATCTTCACAGCTCTCTGTGCAATCCGCGAAATCCGTGGTAAAGCATCTGCGTAATCCACCATAATCCCTTAATCCAGTACAACCATTGTGCGCACCCCCCGGAACGTTCGCGTCACCATCTCGTAGCTGTACACGCCGCTGGGCAGCGCGCTGACATCGTAGGTCAGCTGGTAGCGTCCATGCGTGTAATGCGCATCCGTGAGCACGGCGACCGTGCGGCCCCGCGCATCGCGCAGGGGGATGCGCAGCGGCGTGTCCTCCAGCGTCTCG
>CAJXSA010000132.1 GCA_913060595.1 uncultured Ignavibacteria bacterium | reverse complement strand
GCCATATCTTTTTCGGCCCCTGATATACGAGCGTCTGCTTTCGCAGAAATTCTATGCTGAGGATTTCGTGCCCGAGCACGCCTTCATACAGCTGTACGGTTCAATCCCCATCGGAGATTTCTTCGCGGACTACGCTGTTTACACCGGCAATGCGGAAGCATCCTATATCACCCGGCAGGATTCCCGCGGAGGAATAGAAACGGACATTAATCCCAATTTCGAATTTCTCTCCGGGGTCGACCCGACGGAATTCAAGCTCAAGCTTTTCGGCGGCAGACTCGGCCTGCGCACACGCGATGAGAACGTGGCGTTCGGCGTGTCCATGACGCATGACTACAACAACCTCCGCGATACGACACGGTACCCTTCGTACACACTTTCTCGCAGCGCACGACAGCTGCTCGGCAGCGATGCACCGCGCATACGCATCGGGGCGGATCTTGCCTTCCGTCACGGACCGCTCTTCTTCGAAACAGAGCTCATCAAGGTGCTGTACGATTACGAACGTGCGGAACGGCTGAAGCTTGAAATCGAGCAATCCTTCGCGCACGGCATGGTCGGCTACGATATCTTTCCGGCGCTTACGGCGTATGTGTCCGTGCAGTGGGGTGACTACACCTTCGGTATCGATTCGGATTACTACGTATACTCCTTCGGCAGCGCCTACCGGGTGAACGACGCGATCACGGCCAAAGCGCAGCTCATCATGTACGAAGAAGGGTATGAAGAAGAGGGCGTGACTGAGAGCGCCTTCTCCCACGATGTGACAATCAAATTCGTGTTCCTGGGATTCAGCATTCTCCTCTAACTCACCCTGCGGAACCTCTGACAGCGTGTGACCATGGATTTCTTGCATAAGAAACGATTCTCGGTGCGGCAGAAAATTCAGCTGCCCACCATCCTGTTCATCGCGCTGCTTTCCCTGTTCATGTTCTCATATTTTCCGCAGGAACACGAAGAGGCACTGCGCGAAAGCTATCTGAACGAAGTACAGTCGGCCGCACGCTTTCTTGGGATCGGCGTGACACTTGGCCTGGATAATCAGGACTGGATTGGACTTCGGCGTTCGATTGACCTGGTCGCTGGCGCGCCCGGTGTGCTTTTTGTCGCCCTCGTCGACGAACAGGGGAACACGTTCGCCGCGCATGACGAAGAGTTTGCGTACGATCCCGCCTACGAGGAATCAGACACCCTCGTCGTCTCCTTTTACCGGGTCGAAACCGACGTGTTCACCGGGAACGCAGTCGTTGGCGCGAGCACGAACTTCATCGAGGAGCGCGTGAAAGAGATCGGCGCACCCGCGTTCTGGGTCGCCGTCATCACCCTGCTGCTCGGCATCCTGTTCGGCCTCTGGCAGGCGAACCTCATCGTGCGTCCCCTCTCCCTCCTGCGACTCGCGGCGATCAAGGTGGGACATGGCGATCTTGACACTGCGGTGTACCGGTACACCAACGACGAGATAGGCGATCTCGCGACGGAATTCGGAAAAATGATCACCAACGTGCGGTCCGCCCAGGAGCATGTGCAGCAGGCCAACACGGAACTGCAGACGAAAAACCGTCTGCTCGAAGCGGAACGCCGTCAGCTTGCACGTACGCTTGAACATCTCAAAGCAACGCAGGCGCAGCTCGTGCAGTCGGAAAAGATGGCAGCGCTGGGACAGCTGATCGCGGGCATCGCGCATGAAATTAACACGCCGCTCGGTGCGATTCGCGCCTCAATTTCCAATATCGAAAAAGCGCTGGAACACACGCTCCGCGATCTGCCCCAACTCATCGTTCGCCTCGAACCGGACGTTCAGAGGCAGTTTTTTGACATGGTGAGCAGCAGCCTGGCCAAACGCCCTTCACTCTCGGCGCGCGATGAGCGGAAACTGCGCCGCGAACTTCATCAGCAGCTCGAAGCTGCAGGATATGCGCATGCCTCCGATCTCGCCGATGAACTTTCGGACATGACCCTGTTCAATGCGTGGCAGCAGTATGACGCGTTGCTGCAGCATACGGACGCAAAAGAGATTCTCGTCGCCGCCGCACGACTCACCATGCAGCAGCGCAACAGTCAGAACATCGAACTGGCCGTCGAGCGCGCGAGCAAAATCGTTTTCGCGCTCAAGAATTTCTCCCACCATGACAAGAGCGGAGAATTGTCCCATGCGAACATTACCGACGGCATAGAAACCGTTCTGACGCTGTATCACAATCAGTTGAAGCACGGCGTGGACGTTATCCGGCATTTCGATCCCGTGCCGAATATTCGCTGTTTCCCGGATGAACTCAACCAGGTGTGGACGAACCTGATTCACAACGCAATCCAGGCGATGCAGTACGAGGGACAGCTCGATATTTACGTACGCCGCGTCGAGGAAGGAATCGAAGTACAGATTACAGACGACGGGGCAGGAATTCCAGAGGATATTCAGCCGAAAATATTCGAACCGTTTTTCACCACCAAGGAGGCGGGCGAGGGATCCGGCCTGGGATTGGATATCGTGCGACGCATCATCGACAAGCATCACGGGGACATCAGTGTCGAGAGCGTCCCGGGACGCACCACCTTCACTGTTCATCTTCCCCTGCATCTCGAAGCGGAGCCGGGTGCGGACGCCTGAGTCATGAATCGGGAAACCGTGTTTCACCTGCGCGAGACCGTGCGCCTCGCCGTTCCTGTCGCGATCGGACAGCTCGGTCATGTAACGCTCAGTGTTGCCGACAGCCTCATGGTGGGTCGGCTCGGACCGGAACCGCTGGCAGGTGCGGCTCTCGGCGGATCCGTGTTCGTGCTCATGCTCGTGTTCGCTGCCGGCATGTCGTCGGCCATCACGCCGCTCACCGCCATCGCCTGCGGTGAAGAGAATCACGATGAAGCAGGAATCGTCTACCGGCAGGGCCTGCTGCTCAACGCAATGATCGGTGTGCTCCTGATCGCACTCAGCTGGCTGCTCTCGAATTTCCTGCACATGCTCGATCAGCCCGATCAGGTTGTGCTGCTCGCCCGTCCGTACCTGGAGATCATCAGTTTCAGTTTCCTCCCAATGATGGTGTTCCTGACCTCACGGAATTTCATCGAGGGACAGTCATTCACCCGTCCCGCCATGGTGGTGATCATCCTCGCCAACGGGGTCAACGTTGCCGGCAACTGGGTGCTCATTTACGGCAATCTCGGCTTCCCCGCACTCGGGCTGAATGGCGCAGCTTACAGCAGCCTGCTCGTCGAGCTTTTCTCGGCCGTTGCCATCGTCTGGTATGTACTCCGGTCGAAGCGGTTTATCCGCTATCGTCCTATTCTCGAGTTCCGCTCTTTCAACACGTGCGTACAGGCGCGCATTCTTCGCATCGGACTGCCCAGCGGACTGCAGTACGTGTTCGAAGCGGGCTCCTTCTCCGTGTCTGCGATCATGATGGGATGGATAGGCGCGAAAGTGCTTGCCGCACATCAGATCGCCATCAATCTCGCATCCATCTCTTTCATGATCATCCTCGGGATAGCGAACGCAGCCACCATACGCGTCGGCAATGCGGTTGGCAAGAAGAACAGGCACGAGGTTCGACAGGCGGGATTCTCGGCCTGGCTGCTCGCAGTCACGCTCATGTCGATCGCGGCCGCCGTGTTCATTCTTTTCCGTGAAGTCCTGCCGTCGCTGTACGTGGACGATCCGGAAGTCATACGCATCGCGGCCGGACTTCTCATTTTCGCGGCGTTTTTTCAGCTGTCCGACGGTTCGCAGGTCGTTGGACATGGCAGTCTCCGCGGCATGACCGACGTCACGGTTCCGCTGTATATCGCCATCGTCTCATACTGGATCATCGGCCTCCCCGCGGGGTACATCTTCGCCTTTGTCGTCGGTATGGGCCCGGAAGGTGTTTGGACAGGATTCGTTTTCGGCCTCACCACGGCCGCAGTTGCGTTTCTGTACCGTTTTCATCGCAAGAGCAAGACCCTCTTCCCCTCGAAGGAAGAAGATCAGCGTTCCCCCTGAGTCCGCTCCTGCTTCTCTCCTGCAAGCGCGCGCAGCACCACCGACGCACAGCAACACCCGAAGAGCGGTGGCATGTAGGAAATCGTGCCGACCACCGTTTTTTTGTTCGCCTCCCCTTCCACCGGCAGCATGGCCGCATCGTCGATCGGTTCCGGACTGTAGACCACGGTGACGCCGCTTCGTATGCCAAGGCGGTGCAGACGTTTCCGGAGCATTTTCCCAAGGCGGCAGTGATGTGAGCGCTCGATATCATCGATACGCACCTGCATCGGATCGACCTTGCCTCCTGCCCCGAGAGAACTGACCACGGGCCAGCCGTTGCGCACGGCGCTGGCGATGAGGAACACCTTCGGAGAAAGCGTATCGATGGCGTCGATGACATAATCATACGGCCTGGAGAGGATTTCCTCCAGACGTTCGTCCCTGATATACTCCGGCAGCACTTCCAGCTCCAGATCCGGATTGATGTCGCGGAGCCGCTCTGCCATGACTTCGGCCTTTCCCCGTCCCTCAGTACTGCAAAGCGCAGGCAGCTGCCGATTGCGATTGCCCGGATGCACAGTGTCGCCATCCACGATCGTCATGCGCCCCACTCCCCCGCGGCATATCATCTCCGCTGCGTAGGCGCCGACGCCCCCGAGACCGGCGATGAGCACATGGCTTTCCTGCAGACGCATGACGGCGTCGTTTCCAAGCAGCAGTTCCGTACGCTCGAGCCAGGCAATCTGATTCATGACTGCACTCCAAACACCTTGTGAAAGTTATCTTCGATCTGCGCAAGCAGGGCAGACACCTGCATGCCTGTCCATGATGCAACGGCGTCGTACATCTCCCGAATGTCCCGGTCGCTGTCGTCGGACTCGAGAAAGAGCCGATCCGGCGGAATGACCGCACCCAGTGAAGCCCCCCGCTGTGCGGATTTCAGCAGGCCTGGTCCGAGCGAGATATGGAATCCCTTGCCGAGACACTGTTCGGCGAGTTCCGGCGTTCCGCGAAAGCCGTGGAGAATCCATTGCTGCCGCGGATAGTCTTTCCTTATCCGCAAAAGGTCGGATGTGCTCCGCACATCGTGAAGAATCACGGGAAGGTCCTGCACCTGCGCCAGATCAAGCTGGGCACGCAGGACACGCTCCTGTTCTGCGAGCGCGGGGCCCCTGAGACGATCGAGTCCCACTTCCCCGATCGCAATGCAATGCGGATCGGAACAGACACCTTCCATGCGTGCCAGCGCCTCGGAAAGCGTGCTTTCCGCGGCGTCCCAAGGGTGGATGCCCACACTGCAATAAAGCGGCAGATGCTGTCGTGAGATCGGCTGATCAGCCGAAAGACTGCAGATGCCGATGGTCCCTGCCCGCTCGCGGGCGTGGTGGTGGTGCACATCTATGTATGGTGTAGGGTGAATTGCGGACCTTTGTATCGTAGTGAGCGGGAAAATCCCTCGAATCGTCCTGTTTTTTTCCGTATTGTAGCATGCGCAGGGAAAAAACACAATTCTCCCCTCTCCCGGAACAAATGACCGGGTCTTACGTCAATAGCAGTGTGTTGTGAAAACGCCGGAACGCATGACAGGATACACCGCAGAAATCACCGCTCCCGACCGGACCCGCGAGATCGCGGATGATGTGCTTGTCACCCGCTTCCAGTCCGGCGACGTGGATGCATTTCGTCTCCTTCTCGAGAGATACACCGAACGCATACGCAACCTCGTGTACTCCGTGCTTCACGACGCGGATCTGATTGACGACGTCACACAGGAAGTCTTCATCAAGGCATACAGAGCCCTCCCACGCTTCCGCTTCGACGCATCATTTTACACATGGCTCTATCGTATCACCATCAATCATTGTCGTGACATCATGCGAAAGCAGAAACTGCGCCGTTCATTGTCCCTGAACACGCTGCTTGAAGTCCGCGACAGGGAGCTGACGGCAAAGACGTCGGTTCCGCCCGTGGATACGGAAACCGGCGAGTGGATTCATCGCGGACTGCAGAAACTTCCTGAAAAATACCGTACCCCGGTCATACTCAAGGATATGGAAGGATTCTCCTACGAAGAAATGGCTGAAATCATGCAATGCGAGCTTGGAACAGTAAAATCGCGTCTCTCCCGCGGACGATCCATGCTGCGTACCTGGCTCCAGCCGATTCTGGAGGGTTAGACACATGACACGAAGCAGTAAAAAATATATCTCACTGCAGCTCTCCCTGTATCTCGACGGGCAACTCGACACCCGGGAACGGCAGGAAATTGAGAAGCTGATCGAGCAGAATGCAAACGTGCGCGCCGAGTATGAAGGTCTTCGCACTCTTCGCACGCTTCTGGCCGAACGCAAACCACTGCCGGAAAACCCCTTCCTGCCGGAAAAGGTGATGAATCGCATCCGCAACGAGGCGGAGGACGAGGATCGTGCGCTTCCGGTGCCACGGAGATTCATGCCTGTCGTCGCCGGTCTGTCTCTCGTGATACTCGCCGCAATCGCCACTTTCGCCTGGCTGCAGCGCGAGGATATTTTCCATTATGTGGAAGATACCGGGTCGCAGATGCAGCAGGCATATGAAGAATCGGGCCTGCAGGGCTGGATCATGCCCCTGTTCGAGCAGACAGACAGGGACGAAGTTCTGCAGTTCGCAATGTTCGGCACACTTCCGCTCGACGACCAGGATGGTACCGTGCTGCGTGTGGACGAACACGCCGACAGCGGTTACCGCGTTGAGCTCGCACGCGATACCGCCGGCGCGCCCCGTGCCTCGCTTGAAGAGCTGTATCACCAGATCAAGCCGACGCCGTCACAGCGTCGCGCATTCGACACGCTCTTCTCCTACGCCCAGAAACAGATCGAATCCTCCGTGCTGATGAACCAGGAACAGGAACTGGCAATCGATCCGGCGATCAGCAAATATCACAAGGTCATTCTGAGTGGGATCGCAGCAAGCCTCGATCAGGAACAGCTCGTACGCTTCGAGGAATACCTGAGCCGTCGGAACACGCCCTACACGTTCGTGTCGCAGACTGCCAAAAGCGCGCCTCCGCCTCCGCCGCCTGGCCGCGTCATTGAGCATTTCCGCACGGTGCGCATGCCGGAAGAGTTCGTCGTGTTCACACGTGACTCCATCGCCTATGCCCGGCTGCATCTCGATATGGACAGCCTCCGCCGTATCATGAAAGTGATGGAGAATCGAATGCCCCGTTTCGACGTACGTGTCAATGATCTGGCACGCACCGTGTCCGTACGCGGGAATCGCGGTGAACAGGTGCTGCCTCGCGAGGCAGTGCGCGTGATGTCCCGCGGCGGTGACCGTGGCGAACATGTCATCACCATCAGCATACAGTCCGATGCCGCGGTGATACGTGAGATGGAGTCGGAGATGAAAGAAATGATGCACGAGGTGATGATACTCAAGCGTGAAGAAGCATACCTCGTGCAGAAGGCCCTGCGTCACTCGCGTCCCGCACGTCCTGCGCGCCCTGGTCGATCCGGCGTGCCGGGCGCAACAGACAGCAGAATCGAAGTGACGGTGAATATCGACAGCATGGTCATGCACATGCAGGACGGGATGAAGCAGTTCGAACTGCAGATGGACTTCGAGCAGCTGCGCCTGCACGACGGAGATTCGGCACGGCATTTCCAGTGGAAACATTTCGTGCCGCGCGAGGAAATGCGCATGATCGACAGCCTGCTCCGGGAACACCGGCAACAGTTCGACCAGCTTCCCCGTCAGCTGCGCATGGAGATTGAAAAAGACCTGCGGAAGGACTTGCGCGACACGCGCATCGCGCCTCCCGAACACCGCGCGGCTCCGCTGCCACATGCCCCCGACCGTATGGTTCTTCCGCCTCCGCGTCCGGCCCGGGAGGATACCGCGCGGAATATCTGATTGGGCCTCATTCCACGCCCGGACAACGGAATACTGATCACGTTTCCCCTTTTGCATATGCCGCGCAGTCGCTAGATTACCCGGCATGATGCGTTTATCCGGCATAGCTCTCCCGATGCTGCTGTTCTTCGTTCTGTTCAGCGCATGCGATGACGACGGTGAGAACCTGCCCCCGTCGGTTCCGGACATCATCCGCGGAAGCGACAGCGTGCAGGTCGATCAGCTCGTCGAGGTGCTTGTGGTCGCAGTCGATCCTGAAGGCAGCCTGCTCACGTATGAAATCGACTGGGGAGACGGCCGTTCCCTCGACGTCATCAACCGCGTGGAAAGCGGGCTGTACTACACGCTGCGCAGCCAGTACTTCGATCCCGGCGTATATACGATGCGTTGCCGGGTTATGGACGACGAAGGGAGGTATTCCGCCTGGTCCGAAGCGTTCAGCATCAGCGTCGGGGGCGTGGCCGTCATCGGGAAAGGCGACTGGTGGATGTTCATGCGTGATGCGCAGCACAGCGGCCACAGCCTCTTCGCAGGCCCCCTGCAGCCACGGATCGCGTGGACTGCCAATACGGGCTCGCTGACCGCGCCCGGAGCACCGATACGCTCATCAGCGTCATACGACGCCGCAGGCACACTCTATTTCGGGGCAGACAATTTCCTGCTCTACGCCCGCTATCCGGATGGACGGAACAAGTGGCTCTACCTGACAGGAAACGCGCGGATATCAAACGTCCCGGCCATCGACAGCGACGGCGCCGTTGTCTTCGGCAGCAGCAGCGCGAACGTGTACCGCGTGGACAGGTACGGCAGCAAGGAATGGAATTACAGTGTCAGCTCCCCGATCATTCGCTCCAGTCCTGCGCTTGACAGGCAGGGACACATCTATATCGGGGGACAGGACGGGGTGCTCAATTGCCTTTCCCGCGGCGGCGCCGTGCTCTGGCAGGCGTTCACCAACGGCGCGGTCGAGGGCAGTCCCGCCCTCTCACAAGACGAGAGCACAGTGTACGCCGGAAGCACGGACCAGGTGCTGTATGCGTTTGATCGTGACGGGGATATGCTGTGGACATTTGCCGCCGACGCACCGATCACCGGCAGTCCTTCCGTGGGACCCGGCGGCGGGATTTATTTCGGCAGCAGGGGCGGCACATTTTATGCACTGCGCCCGGACGGCACACTGCGATGGAAGCGATCCCTGCACACTCCCATCGAGACAACCCCCGCGGTAACCCGCGAAGGCATAATCTATGTGGCGACCTCTGGCGGTCAGCTTTTCTGCATGGAGAATGACGGCACGGTACGCTGGGATGCGCGTTTCGCATCGGCAGGCGGACGCAGCAGTCCCGTGGTTGACGTTCTCGGCACTGCATACATCGGGAGTCCCGACGGGTATATCACGGCCATACACGCGTCAGGACGAACACTCTGGAGGTATGACACGGAGTATCCGGTGAACGCGACGCCCTCGATTGGCCCGGACGGGGCGATTGCCATCGGAAATGACTGGGGCAAACTGTTCGTTTTACGGGAGCGCTGATCAGCCCTGGCCCTTTCACGATGATCGCGCGAAATCCGTCCCACCTCTCCCCGGCCCTTACCCGCGAATGATAAGCTTGTAATACGTCTTCCCCTCTTCGCGGCGCATGAAGTCGATTTCATGCTTGAATCCGGGTTCACGATGCAGAAAGAACGCCAGCCGCTCGATCAGCAATTTCAGTGCGGTGTCCGTGTCCGCTGCCCATGTCTCACATTCACGTATGGTGGGGATGGAGGCGTCTACGCCATCGATCCCGCGTTCGACGACGACGGTGAACTGCTGCATACAGCGCTACTCGTTGAGAAGGTAGCGTGAGATGAC
>CAJXSA010000131.1 GCA_913060595.1 uncultured Ignavibacteria bacterium | reverse complement strand
GCGAAATCCGAATTGACCACCTTCGAGTACGTGGCCGAACCGCCGAAAATGGTGATCTGCTCTGCACGTGTGCCCGCGAGGTTGCGCGTGTCGCGAATATAGACGGTGGCGTCGAGAGAAATATCCTCCGTCAGCTGCTGCTGCAGACCGATTTCCGCGTTGATGGTCTGTTCCGGTTCGAGGTCCGCGTTGCCGACCGTCCCCTGGTTGCCGGTGCCAGAGCCGAGTTTGAAGAACGGATTGGTGTACAGCAGTTCGAAACGGGGGATCTGGAAGAAATGACCGTAGGAAAAATGCAGCACGCCGCGGTCCGAGATCGGGAAGGCGGCGCCGAAGCGGGGACTGACCTGGTATTTTACCTCCGTGTCCCGGTACCAGTAGGATTCACGTTCCGCGATGGTCACGTCGGCTTCCCCTGCGTCCTGCAATCCGTTGCCGTTGAGATCATGAAAGCGGTTTTCGGGGCGGATGGGGTTGTATATGCTCGGATCGGTGGGATCGGCGAGCACCTGTCCCGCGGGATCGAACACGTCAAGACGCACACCGAGATTGATGATCAGGTCATCGAACTCCATTTTGTCCTGCACGTAGGCCGCCAGCTGCAGCGGCTGACGCGTGTACTCGTCGCGGTAAATCGTGCTGACATCAAGGATGCGCGTGCCCACGAAGGGGTCGTCCGTCGCCGGGTCGAAGTCCGAACGCTCGGCCACGGGACGCAGGGTGATGCTGTTGAAATACAGCTCGTGGCTGCTGAGCTGCACGCCTGCCTTGACGAGGTGCTGCTGCGTGACCTGGCTGGTGATGTCGAATTTCCCGACCATGGTGGACGTGTTGCGTTCGAAATGCGTCATGTCCACACCGCCGGTCGCCGCGCTGTAGGGCGTGATGGCAGTCAGGAGGTTCGGGTGGACGTAACGCGCGTCGAACGGATCCTCGTACACATAGCGCTGGAAGTTCTTGTCGAAAAGAGAAAAGCCGAGAGTATAGAAGGTGTTGTCGGACAGCAGGTGCGTCAGCTGCGCGAGATGTGTCTGGCCGAGACGGTAGTTGGTCGGATTCCCATCGGGATTGAAGACGAAGTACCGGTTGTAGTCCTGGTAGTTCACGTCGTCGTGAATGTACTGGTACCAGAGCTTGATGTCATTCGTGATGCGAAAATTGAGCTTCGCCTGCCCGTAGAACTTCTCACTGCTGTTCATCCTTACCACGCTGCCGTCGCCCAGTCCGGTCTCCGGATCTCTGCTTTCGATGAACTGTCCCGCGCTGTCGATGTAAGCGACGTTGGAGGGATTGTAGCGACGCTCGCCGTTGAGCCAGCCGCCGAAATTGTTGATGCGGCCGTTGACGGTGAAGAATACGTAGTCACGCACCACGGGTCCGCTCAGAGACATGTCGAAATTCGATATGGCGAACGGTTCGACATCGTCGATGCCGAGAAAGATATCGGACTCACTGCTGACATAGTCGCCGAAATAGGTTCCGAAACTGCCGCTGAACTCGTTGCTTCCGTCCTTGGTCGCGATGTTGACGATGCCGGACAGGGCCTGACCGTACTCGGCGTTGAAGGCGCCGCTGACGAGCTGCAGTTCCTGCACCTGGTTCTTGTTCACTTCCACGACCGTGCCGCCGTCGTACACATCGGTCACGGGCACGCCGTCGATCCAGTACGCGACTTCACCCTGGCGTCCGCCGCGGACGTGACCGTCGATATATCCCGCCTGCAGGTTCAGCACTTCGCTGACCTCGGTCACCGGCAGGGCCTGGATTTCCTCGTCGCCGACGACCGCGGTGGACGCAGTGAGGTCCTTGCGCACGAGGGGGCGCGTTGCCGTGATGACCACTTCCTCGTCCAGCGCGAGCACCGTCTCGCCGAGTTCAATGTTGATGCGCGTCGTCAGATCGATATTGACCTTCACGTCGCGCACCGTGACAGGGGCGTAGCCTATCGCGGTCGCCTTGAGTTCATACGTCCCCGGCGGGACGTTGATGATGGTGTACTCGCCGTCGAGATTGGTGGCTGCACCGAGCGTCGTGCCGGCAAGGATGACATTGACGCCGGGGACGCCTTCCCCGGTCTGGGCGTCGACGATTTTGCCGGCGATTTTTCCCGTCGAACCCGCGAGGGCCACGGCAGGGAGCAGAAGCAGGAGGAGAAATGCATACCAACGTTTCATGTTCTTCATCGCTGTGTGTTTGCGAATGGAGTTAGACGGTGCCGATCCGCGATGGGGGGGGACCGGCGGTCTGGCGGATGATCAGTTCGGGGGTGAAGCGGCGGTGCAACGGGTCGAGCGAACTGTCGTCCATGCGGGCGAACAGCCGGTCCGTAGCAAGGACACCGAGTTTGCGTATGGGCTGATGCATGGTGGTCAGTCCATAATAATGCGCCAGTTCGATGTCGTCGAAGCTGACGATGGACATGCTTTCGGGACAGCTTCCGCCCGCTTCTTTCAGGGCATGCATCGCGCCAAACGCCTGAATATCACTGGTGACGAATACCGCGGTCGGCCGGCGCTCTTCCGGAAGCGCAAGGAGCTGCTTCATGACCTCACAGCCAGCATCCTTGCTGAAGCCGTCATTTTTTGATTCGTGGACAGGATGAAAAATGCCCACGTTCTCCACATGATCATGGGCGGCGAGCGCGGCGTGGTAGCCCGCCGACCGCTCGCGTGAGGGAGTGGATTCGGGCATGCCGGTTATCATGGCAAGGCGTGTGTGTCCCAGGGACACCAGGTATTCTGTCGCGGTGCGCGCCCCTTCGACGTTCTCGACGAAAAAGGAATCGAAATTCTCGTTGAAGCGGTCGAGAAGTATGATGGGAAAGTTGTTTTTCAGATAACGCTGCGTGTAGTCGGGAGGGAGATCGATGGACGCGATGAGCATGCCGTCCGAATGTCCTGCACGCAGCGAACGCTGCAGATAGACTTCTATCTGTTTCGGATGGTTGACGCCGTACAGCAGGAGGTCATAGTCGCGCTCGAACAGTGCGTCCTGTATGCCGCCGAGCAGTTCAACGAAGAAGTAGTTGGTGATGTAGGGCATGATCGCCGTGATGGTACGGCTCTTCCGCCTTGCAAGCCTCTGCGCAGAAGCGTTCGGCCGGTAATCGAGCCGCTGTGCAACCTCTATCACCAGCTTCCGTGTCGCTTCTGAAACGGATGGATGGTTGTTCAGAACTCTGGAAACGGTTCCAACACCGACGCTGGCTTCTTTGGCGATATCGTAAATGGTAACGCCCAAACTGTCCTCCGTGAGGGTCGCATTGCTGCAAAATGAGTTGGAAGCACTTCCAAAATAATGTTAGAAATGTGTTTTGTCAAGTCCCGAAGAGGTGGGTGCCGGAGCCGCTGCCGTGAGAGCAGAAAACCTGGCGATTGAAAAGCGCTTTCATGGAAGGGATTAGCGGAAACGCTTCAAGAAGGTTCGCATTGCTCCTGGAAATGAAAAAAAAGAAAAAAAAATCATCCCGCCGGGAAAAACGGGATGAATGTTGAGATAATTGCGAAAATTCGAAAATATCTTGGCCTCTATTCCACCTCTGAGATCTTTTCCATGAACTGAGCGCGAAGGTACTGTGCGGCATCGTCAGCGCGATGGAAGCTGAGTTTGCCACGGAAGTCGGCCACAGATTCAAAGCCCTTCTCGCTCATCCACTGCTCGAGGCCCGCAACCATCGGGGCGATGCTTTCCAATCCTTCTTTATAAAGTACGGATGCGAGCTGCACGGAGGAAGCGCCGGCGAGCAGCAGCTTGATGACGTCCTCTGAGGTTTTGACACCGGTGGTTGCACAGATGTCGTACGGGAGATAATGCGACATGAGTGCGGTCCAGCGCAGGGGAAGATGCACTTCGTCACGGCTGCTGAAGGAAAAAGTGGTTTTCAGCGACAGCGCGTTGATATCGATATCGGGTTGCGTGAAGCGATTGAAGAGCACGAGCCCGTCGAGTCCGCGCTGTCCGAACTCCACCGCGACGTTGGGGAGCGAAGAGAAGTAGGGACTGATTTTCAGCGCGACGGGAATGCCGACTTTCTGCTTGGCGGCCGAGAGAATTTCGTAGTACAGTTCTTCCATGCGACGACCGTCGAAGGTGAGGTCCGTGGCCGTGGCGAATACGTTGAGTTCAATCGCATCCGCACCGGCGCCTTCGATCTGCCGGGCGAAATCCGGCCACCATTTACCGGACACGC
The DNA here is from genome assembly GCA_913060595.1 of uncultured Ignavibacteria bacterium. GTDB lineage: Bacteria > Bacteroidota > Ignavibacteria > SZUA-365 > SZUA-365 > BM516. The sequence continues at coordinate 5,527 of CAJXSA010000131.1, read as the reverse complement.
AGTTGACGCTGGCGATGACAGGGATCGCCGTTTCCGCCTTGGCCTGCTTGATCAGGTCGGTGTAGTCCGATGCGCCGTAGAGCAACTCCATGTGCGCGAGATAGTAGTCATACGCCTCGGTGTGATCTACCGTCCCTTCCTTGAGACCGAAGTCTTTCTGCGCAAGCACTTCCTCGAACAGGCTCTTGAGTACCACGGCACCCGCGCCTGCATGCTCGCACTCCTTGATGCGATCGATGTTTTTGCTCAGTCCGCTGCTTGCGACGATGATCGGATTGCGCAGCTGCAGTCCCATGTATGTTGTAGAACAGTTGGGCATGATGGTACTCCGTCTCTGAATTACGATATCTTTGTGGCTCCCGCTTGCAAGCCTCCCGAGTGGGAATATCACGAATCCGCACATGGAGCGCAAGCCGCTGCGTTGCTTATTGCGCGCCGCTTTCATAGTTTGCTGCATGAACGCGGCTGTCCGCAGCGGGATGCGAATCCAGTCGAACGCACCGCCGCGATGCAGCCCGCATCGACGAACAACACGACACCCCCATGAAGTCACTTTCCCTCGCCCTTCTCGTTCTCGTTTTCCTTGCCGGCTGCTCCTCCGTCGATCTCAATACCGTCGTCGATACGCAGTTCCTGCTTGCCAACCGCACCCTGCCGCTGCAGAGTGTTCTCGTCGTCTATGACAGCCGTGATCTCGCGGCCAAGGATGAATTCGAAGCCGCCCTCGCATCCTATCTTCGGGAGAGCTCCGACGCCCGCGTGTACAGGGACCTCGACCTGTATTCACCGCTGAAGAACATGAGCGAAAAGGAGAAACTCTGGGCACTCAAAGACGAGGGGATCGACGGCGTTCTCTACCTCTCAGGCGGACAGAGCGGCCGCTCTCTGCGGGAGTGGCTTCATCCCGAGGCAGCGGACATCGACACGAACACACCGGCATGGCAGACGGGCACCATCAAGCTCTTTCTCCCGACCTCCGGACAGGTGATCTGGGTGGGCAGCGTCAAGGACTACGGATCGGTGGTGTACGATGACCTCAACAGCAGCAGCTTTTTCTCCGCCGTTTCCTCCGACCTTCTGCGCCGCGGCATACTCGCCATGAAAACGGACCGCAATCCGGGCCTCCGCGGCTTCAACCGCTGACCCGTGTTCGCGAGCAGCTGAACACAGGGGAGGCGGTAGAAAGGGGGCGGAAAAATTCGTATCATTCCCTGTCCCCCCAGTACACGGAAGGACTGCTGTGCGCCGCCCTTGTTTTTCCGCCTTTCTGCTTTTGCTTCTCCTGCTTCCGCCCGCCGCGGGAGACGCTGGCGCACACATCAACGCGCAATCCCTGACATTGTTCGACATCGACACGCGCAGTTACCCGCTGCTCCGCGCGAAATTCTACGCCTTCGATGCGGCGGGGGAGGTCATCGACGGTCTTCAGCCCGGTGATTTCATTCTTACCGAAAACGGGGTGCAACGCGATGTGATCGATGTCAGCTGTCCGCCTCCCGGGCCTGCACGCACGCTCTCCGCCGTGCTCGCGATGGACGTTTCCGGCTCCATGGACGGCGGGCGTCTGTCGATGGCGAAAGACGCGGCGATGGCCTGGATCGACGCCTTTCCCCGCGGTGCTTCCGAGTGTGCGATCACATCATTCACGACGACGAATCTGCTGCAACAGGATTTCACCAACGATCCGGCGCTTCTGCGCGCGGCAGCGCAGCGTCTGTCCGCGGGAGGCGGCACCAGCTTTGACGCGGCGCTCATCGATCCCTTCGCGGGAGCGCTGCGCGTCGTCACCCGCGGTCGCCACGCGCGCGTCGTCGTTCTGCTCACGGACGGACGGGCGGACGGCGATGAACGCGCCATTCTTGACGCCATCCGGCAGTCTGCGGCGCGGCTGTACTGTGTCACCATCGGAGAGGAGACTCCGCAGCTGCTGCGCCGGGTCAGCGAGGAAAGCGGCGGGCGCTGCTTCTCCCATGTTGCGACCCGCGAAGATATTCTTCGCATCTATCGGGACATTCTCGCGATGGCACGAGAACGCGATCCCTGCGTGATCACGTGGGAAAGCGCGGGATGCGCGTACACGCGCCATGTCACCCTCACCCTGCCGGCACATGGAAGTATGGCGGAAAGCGCGTACAGCGTCACGCGGCAGGATCTGCCGACGCTGGACTTCCTGCCATCTGCCGTCGTCGCCATCGGGGGGGTGGAGCCGGGGCAGTCAATTGAAAAGAATATCATTCTGCAGAGCGCGGGACGCGATGTGAATATTCGCCGCATCGATCCGGACGACGCGCGATTCACGATCACGGATCATGGCGGTTCACCGCCGCCGTTCACCATTCCCGCCGGACAGCAGCGCATCCTGACCGTGCGTTTCGACGCGCTGGATTCCGCGTACGCGAGCTGCCGTTTCACCCTCGAAACCAGCGCCTGCGAGGATGCGTTTTTCGCGACGGCCGGCTTCCCGGGAAAAGGCGAGGACGAGCGAGTCATCACACTGCTGCACCCGAACGGCGGCGAGGTGTTCGTCGCCGGCAGCGATACGGTGATCACCTGGACGGACGTTACTCCCGAAGATGATGTCCGGCTGGACTTCAGCGCGGATGCCGGCGTGACCTGGTCCGAGATCACTCCGCGCGCGAGGGGACTGCAGTATCAATGGCATGTCCCGATGATAGCCAGTGACCGCTGTCTCGTGCGCGTGACCCTGCTCACGGCGCTTCCCGCACCGCAGGACATGGTGCTGATCCCGCCGGGCAGTTTCCGCATGGGAGATCTGTCGGGAACGGGCAGCGCGGCCGAACGCCCGGCGCATGATGTGACGATTACACGATCGTTCTACATCTCCACGCATGAAATTACGCAGCGTGCGTGGATCGACGTCATGGGGTATAATCCTTCATCGATGCCGGGTGACGAACTGCCTGTGATGGATGTCAGCTGGCTGGAAGCGCTCGAATACTGCAACCGTCGTTCTCAAAGAGAAGGCCTGCAGCCATGCTATGTCATTTCCGGTGACAGTGCGGCCTGTGATTTTGCGGCGTCCGGCTACCGTCTGCCGACGGAGGCGGAATGGGAGTACGCCTGCCGGGCTGGCTCGAACGACGATTACACGAATGGCGGCATGCGTGATCCGTACTGTGATGGTCCTGATCCCGCGCTGCGGCAGGTGGGGTGGTACTGCGGCAACGCGGGAGGGAGCGCGCAGCAGGTCGGCACACGCGCGGTGAACGCTTTCGGCGTGTTCGACATGCACGGAAATGTCCCGGAGTGGTGCTGGGATTACTACAACGTGTACGCGACAGCGCAGCAGGTCGATCCGGTCGGGCCCGCCGTCGCGGCACCCGCGCAGTTTCGCGTGTATCGAGGTGGGGGATACAGCCGCTTTGCGACGGAATGCCGCAGCGCTGCGCGCAACGGCACGCATGTGCGCACCAGGGGGGGAATTGGATTCAGATTGGTGAGGAATTTCCGATGAAGATGCGCAAGTCCATACTGTGCGCCATCGGTGCACTGCTCCTCACCAGTGCCGCGGTCACTCCCCGTCTCCGGGCACAGGTGCAGGACAGGTCTGACGCCGTGTTCTCCATCGTGATGCCCGCTGCGGAAGCGCGCAGCGTGGATATGGGCCGCATTACCGCGGGGACGGTGAAAGACAGTCTTATCGCTGCGTTTCTGGTCAACACCGGTCCCGCCCGCATTCGCATCGACAGCATCTTCATCGAAACAGGAGATGCGGCTCTTTTCGCCACGACGGGAGGATTGCCTCCGGTGCATCTCCCGGTGCAGGGCGTGCATGACGTGGCGTTCTCTTTCGCACCGAAGGTCGCGGGCAGTTTCCAGGCGACCATTGTCGTGCACACGCAGGTCGACACGCAGCGCTACACGATTCGCGGTGAAGCGGTGGCACCGCAGATCGCCGTCGAGGCGTCGCGCATCGATTTCGGCGCCGTGCCGGTGGGCGGAAGACGCGACAGCACCGTCAGCGTCATACTGCGGAATGTGACCGCAGGTCCCGTGCGTGTGCGTGACGTGCAGCAGCAGGGTCCCGACGACACGCAGTTCTCCGTTCTCTCCGGAGGTGCACCCGTGCTGCTCCCGCCGTACGGCAGTCATGCGATGACGCTGCGCTTCGCGCCGCGGCGTGCGGGATTCAGCAGCGGCAGCCTCGCGTTCTTCGTCGAAGGCGTGCCGGATGCCGCGATCGCTCAGCTGTTCGGGGAAGGAATCGGCGTGACGGCGGATGCATTGCTGTCGACCGATACGCTGCGGGCGGCGGCGGGAAGCATCGTCCGCATTCCGCTGCGACTGCATGCCGATGCGCGCATCGCGCTCGCCGGGGCAACCGCGATCACCACGCGACTGCGATACCGGGCGTCGCTGCTCGTTCCCATCGGCGCGACACCGAAGGGGCGTATCGAAGGCCGTGACCGTGTGATTGATTTTGATGCGCTGCCGCTGCTGCCGCTGCATGATGATGTCATCGCGGAATTCGATTTTCTCGCCGTGCTCGGTGATACCGTCTCCACAGTGCTGCACATCGAGGAGAGTGCATCGATCGGGGGTTCCGTCGCTATCCGCGAGCAAGCCGGGGCCTTCACGCTCACCGATCTCTGCGAAGAAGGCGGGCGCAGGCTGTTCGACGGCAGCGGCCGTGTCGTGCTCGAGCAGAATCAACCCAATCCTTTCAACAGTGAAACGCTGATACGCTATGAAGTGATTGAACGCGCTCAGATGCAGCTGCGCATCCGGGACCTGCGTGGACGCGTCGTGCGCACGCTGTACGAGGGAATGGCATCACCGGGACGGCATGCGGTACGCTTCGATGCGGCGGAGCTTCCGAGCGGTGTGTATGTATGCGAACTGCGCAGCGGAACGCTGCTGCTGCGTCGCATGATATCACTGCTGAAATAGCGAATACGGTAGATATTTTCGAAAACGCGTAACTATCTGCCCAGGGAAGCGTTTGTACTGAATACGGGGCGGCCGTGACCGTCCCACATGCGCCACGGCGCGATCGGAAACGGAGTTCGGTTATGAATGGCACGTACAGGAACACGATACTGCACCGGAGCAATGCGCTCCTGCTGGGCATCCTTCTGTGCGTGACGGCAGTGCAGGCGCAGCAGGTGAAAACCTGGACTCTCGACGCGGAATTCGACGAAGGTCTGCTCATTAACGTCAACCATGACGTGGTGTCCGATCAGCTGCAGCTCAATCACGAGAGCGCGTTGCTTCCGTACGTGAACGTCGCGGCGTCCGACCGCGGGACCGTGATCCGCATCGATGCCAATACGGGAGATATTCTCGGAGAATACCGCACGACGCCGCAGGGGATGACGCACAATCCGTCACGCACAACCGTGGATCGCGCCGGGAATGTCTGGGCGGCCAACAGGGACCAGCCCGTGTTTCCCATGAACGGCGACGGCTCGGTGCTGAAAATCGGTGTGGTGCTCGGCGGCACGCGATGCGAAAAGAACGGTCTGCCCAGTCCCACCGGAAACTATCTGAAGCCTCCCTTCCTGTA
>CAJXSA010000130.1 GCA_913060595.1 uncultured Ignavibacteria bacterium | reverse complement strand
TCGTCGTCGTCACCCTCGCCGTCATCATGTTTGCCCTGGTCGGGGAGACGCTCTCCCCGGGCGCAAGTGTGGGCATGCTCTGGGTGGTGATGTTTTTCGCCGCGATGAGCGGCCTCTCGCGCGGCTTCGTCGCCGAGGAGGAGCGCGGCACGACTATGACACTGCAGCTGCTGGCCTCGCCGAGCGCGGTATACCTCGGCAAGCTCGTGTTCAATTTCGTGCTCGTGGTGGCCCTGAACATCTTTATCGTGCTGCTGTTCCTTCTGACCATGGAGCAGTTCACCGTCGCCCAGCCGGACCTGTTCTGGACGGTGATGCTGCTCGGAAGCATGAGCATGGCATCCGCCACCTCCATTATCGCCGCCATCATTGCGAAGGCGAACACCAAGGGAACGCTTTTCCCCGTGCTGTCCTTTCCCGTCCTGCTGCCGCTGCTGATGGCCGGGATCAACGCAACCCGCATCGCGGTAGAAGAGAAGGTGTGGGACAATGCATGGGCCGACCTGCAGCTGCTGCTGTCCTACCTCGTCGTGGTAACCACCGTTTCTTTCCTCCTCTTTCATTTTGTCTGGAAGGACTGACGGTGTCCTTACCGAATTATCTTGCGTAAGTGGTTAAGAATTCGGAACTTGAATTCGGATAAAATAGGGGAAAACCCTGACATTGCAGGTTTTTCCCGTTGTTGCTACATTACACGCTATTATTGTTGACGGAAACTATTGCCCATGTGGTGGAAAATTACCCTCTTTTTCTGGATCGCAGTGCTGAGCACCATCGGCATCGTCACGCCCATCGCCGGGAATCTCACTGATCTCGCGATGATATCGCAGTGGAGCGCGGAAAAAACCATCCCGGTGAAATTCCGTGTCAGCGATCCCGGCGCCGCGGAAGGTGAGGGCTGGCTGCTGCACGGGAGGGACGATAACGGAAACGAGGCGGATTTCTACTTCTCCGCGCCTCCCGAGGGACGTGACGCGGCGGAAGGATTTTTCGTCAGGGCGCGCTACGACCGCGAAACCCATCGCGTTGAAGTGGCGGAAGTTCTCGGCGACTACCCGGCGTTCTCCTTTCCGTTCATTCCGGGACTCGAGGAACGTGCGAAAATCATTTTCTTCCACGTCCCGATGTCCTGGATGACCGTCGTGGCCTTTCTCGTTTCCATGTGGTACGGTATTCGTTACCTGCGCAAGAAGGACATGGAAGACGATTTCCGCTCGGCGATGTCCGCCGGACTCGGACTGCTTTTCTGCATTCTCGCCACGAGCACGGGTTCACTCTGGGCGAAGTTCAACTGGGGTTCGTTCTGGAACTGGGATCCCCGTGAAACATCGATCTTTGTTCTTCTGCTCGTGTACGGCGCATATTTTGCTCTGCGATCGGCCATCGACGTCGAGGAGAAGAAGGCGTCGCTCTCGGCCGTGTACAGCATCATCGCCGCGGCGACCGTGCCGTTTTTCATCTTCATCATGCCGCGCATCATGCCCGGTCTGCATCCCGGGTCGGCCGATGACACCAGCGCCGGTCCCGTCGTGAGCAGCGGGGGCATGGACGCCGCGATGCGCGTGGTACTGTACGGCATGCTGCTCGGCTTCCTGGTTTTATACGGCTGGCTCATGCGCATCCAGATACGCCTGCATCGCATCAAACTGAAACGTGCCGACGCGGCACTGTAACTGCTGACGGAGACACTTCCATGTACGATTTTCTCGAACAGAACGCGATTTACGTCGTCATGCTCATCGTCCTGATGATCTGGGCGGGGCTTTTCGTCTACCTGTACCGCATTGACAAGCAAGTGAAAGAACTCGAATAAACGAAAGGACGGCCTGCTATGAAAAAACGTTATCTGGTTGGCGGAGCCATCGTCGCCATATTTCTCGTGATAGGCGGACTCTCTTTCCTCAATTCCTCCGTTGAGTATGCCACGCTCAGTCGCGCGGAAAACAGCGGGAAGAAAGTACAGGTCACCGGGAAGTGGGAGCAGGACATGAGCACGCATTACGACACGAAGAACAACACCTTCTCGTTCTACATGCGTGACGAGGAAGACCGTGTCGCACAGGTGGTGCTCGACGGCGCCAAACCCAACAATTTCGACATCGCCACCAGCGTGGTGGCCAAGGGCCGGTATGAGAACGGCGTGTTTCATGCGTCCGAGGTCCTCACCAAGTGTCCCTCGAAGTATGAAGAAAATGCGGAAGGCGGAGATCATCCCGAAGGAATCCGCAAATCCTCGATGTAATTGTCCCGCGGGGAATGTCCTCCCGTTCCCCGCATTTTTCGCTGTAAAATAGAGTCAAAATAGATAGTATTTATCCCGCATGCGGGAACGGTCCCGGGCGACCGCAGAAAGGAAATGCACATGTACAACACGTTAGGACTGCTGGGGAACGCGGCCATCGTCGTCGGCTTCATCGCCGCGGTGATCGGCATGATCGCGTATTTCCGAAGCATAGAGAACGCGCGTCTCATCAGTTTTGCGCGCGGCGGATTCCACATCTCCACGGTGTCGATTTTCGTCGCCTCCGCGGTGCTGCTGATACTCGTCGTCAAGCATCAGTTCCAGTTCCACTATGTGTGGGCCTACAGTTCCCGCGAACTGCCGCTGGGTCTGCTGATGTCCACCTTCTACGCCGGACAGGAGGGGAGTTTCCTTCTCTGGACGCTCATGGTGGCCGTTGTCGGAATCATACTTCTCCTCTACACGCAGAAGCGCGACAACGAACGCGAGACCATGGGCGTGTACACGGGCATCATGGCCTTTCTGCTCATGCTGCTGATCGTGAAGAATCCCTTCACGTTGATCGATTCCGATGTCATTCCCCGCGACGGCCGCGGTCTCAACCCGCTGCTGCAGAACTTCTGGATGCAGATTCATCCGCCCATTCTCTTCGCCGGCTTCGCCGCGATGACGCCGCCGTTCGCGCTCGCGATCGCGGGACTCATGCGCCGCCGCTACCAGGGCTGGGTGGTTTCCTCGCTGCCATGGGTCGTCGGCGGTTCGATGGTGCTTGGTCTCGGCATCGCGCTCGGCGGTTTCTGGGCCTATGAAACCCTTGGCTGGGGCGGATGGTGGGGATGGGATCCTGTCGAGAACGCCTCGCTCATTCCGTGGCTGGTCTCCGTGGCGCTCGTGCACACGATGATCACACAGAAGCGCACCAAGGGACTGATGATGACGAATTTCCTTCTCGCCATTCTCGCCTTCGTGCTCGTCCTGTACTCGACCTTCCTGACGCGCAGCGGCGTCCTCGGCGACGCATCCGTGCACAGTTTCGTCGATCCGGGGCGTTTCAGCTTCACACTGCTCGTGCTCTTCATGTTCGCGTTTACCGATGTCGGACTCGCACTGCTCTTCGGACGCTTCACGAAATTGGGCACGCGCCTGTTCGAGCGTTTCGACGGCTGGAAGCTCATCGCCGTCACGTACCTCGTGATCATCGGACCCAGCATCCCGGTGTTCGCACAGGTCAGTGGCGACCTCGTTCCCGTGTTCGAGGAGATGATCGCAGGTTCGGGCGCCCTCATGCTGCCGGTGTATTACGTGATGCTCGGTTTCGGGTACCTGCTCAACGTCGCCAGCTATCTCTGGCTGCCGGCACTGGTGCTCAAGCTCGGAGTGATCGTCTACATCTTCACCGGCCGCCTGCACAGCACCAAGGAGTATGACAGTTTTGCCATGATGTCGCGTGAGACCTGGCTGGGCCTGGGTTCGGCCGTCATCGGCGTCCTCACCTTCATCGTGCTCATCGGCACCTCGATGCCCATCATCCCGCAGTTCATCGTCGATGCGCTCAACAGCGGCATCGGTGCGATCAACAGCGTGGCGGGGACGGATTTCCGTCTCGGGAACACGGTCGAACCGGCGTTTTACGACGCCATGGGCCTGCCGCTCGCCATTCTGATGTCACTGATGACGGGCTTTACGCTGCTGCTTATGTGGAGCAGCAATCACACCGGACATATCATGAAGAAATCCGCGCTGCCTCTCGGCGCGGCCGTGGTGTTCACGCTGCTGACCGTTTTCCTGGGCGGTGTGCATGATGTGGGCATGATCATGCTCGCCTTCGCCGCGTGGTTCTCCCTGACGGCGAACGCGGTTATCGGATTCCGCATCATCCGGGGCAATCCGAAATTCAGCGGCGCATACATCGCGCACATCGGCATCGCGATGATGCTGCTCGGCATCATCGGCTCCGGCTTCTACAGCGTCTCGAATTCGATGGAGCTCAAGCAGGGCGAGCCCGTCGAGTGGAAGGGGTATCGCTTCACCTACACGGGATTCGAAACCTTCTGGAACGGGCAGCGCTATTATTTCAATGTGCGCATCGATGACGTCGATACGGGCGATGAAATCGAAACCGTCAACACTGTCATGTTCGTGTCCAATTACGGTGGCCAGGAACAGATCATGCGCAATCCCGGCATTGCGAAATCCTTCGTCAAGGACATATATGTCGAGCCGCAGGCGCTGTTCGAGGCGGATCCCGAGGGCGGGAAGCGCTTTGCCTACACCAAGGGACAGACCTTCGAATATGCAGGCTATCGCGTCACCTTCATCGATTTCGACATGAACAATTCGCGCACCAGCGAATCCTTCCGCACCGGCGGTGTATTTCACGTTGAAAAGTACGGTGAGGAGGCGCAGGAGCTGACTGCCACCCGCGTCACCGGTCCGGAAGGCGTGACCAGCGATCCCGCCGTGGTCGCGGCAGGCGATCTGCAGATCGAGATCCTCGGCATGACCCCCAACCAGGAGGACCTCGCGCTTTCACAGATCGAGGTTCGCCTGAAGAATCCGAACATCGCCGTGGACCCGAACGATCTCCGCGAGACGCTGGTCGCCGAGGTGACCCTCGAGCCCTTCATCAGCGTGGTGTGGATCGGCATCATCCTCATGAGCATCGGCTTCCTCGTCGCACGCAGCCGCCGCGCGGCGGAAGCGCGCCGTGTCGAAGCGTACGAGATTCCCACCGACGTGCGCAAGGCGGCGCTGCGCGGTGACCAGGGCCATGGCACGCAGACTCCCTCCGGCGAAAAGGAGACCGTCGACAGCGACTGACAGCTGCGTATCCCCTGATTTCGAACCGTCACCCGCGCCCCCTTCACGGACGCCGGGTGGCGGTTCTTTTTTCGCCCGGATTTTGCGTATTTTTAGCCGATATGACGGGGAAGATCCGATATTTTCCGCCCCGGAACGCGCGATTCCGTATCCACGAAATACAAGTGCAGGCATATTCATGAAAGCTACACCGATTGACCGACAGATCGTCGATGAAAAGATCCAGGCGAGCGGGCTCAGCAGCATCGGCCGCTCTTCCATACGTGAAATCCGTACGCTGATCAACGAAATCGAGCAGGCGAGCGGAAAAAAGTTCATACGAATGGAAATGGGCATTCCCGGACTGCCCGCGGCGCAGATCGGCATTGACGCGGAGAAGAAGGCGCTGGACCAGGGCTGCGCGTCTTTTTATCCCAGCATCGAGGGCATCCCCGAACTGAAAGTGGAAATCTCGCGCCTGATCAAGCTGTTCATCGATCTCGACGTCAATCCGCGTGGCTGCATTCCCTGCACCGGATCCACCAGCGGCAGCTTCATCTCGTGGCTGGTCGTCGGCCGCATGAATCCGGAAAAAGACACCGTGCTTTTCCTCGATCCCGGTTTCCCCGTGCACAAGCAGCAGCTCAACGGACTGGGCATCAAGCATAGCAGCCTCGATGTGTACAATTACCGCGGGGAAGCCCTGCGCGCGAAGCTGGAGGAAATCCTCCGCGAGGGAAACATTTCCGCCATTCTGTATTCGAATCCCAACAATCCGACGTGGATCTGCTTCACCGATACCGAGCTGCAGATCATCGGTGAACTGGCCACGAAATACGACGTCGTGGTCATGGAGGACCTGGCATATTTCACCATGGATTTCCGCAAGGACTATTCCGTGCCCGGAACGCCGCCGTTTCAGCCGTCCGTCGGCAAGTACACCGACAACTACATTCTGCTGATCTCCAGCTCGAAGGCGTTTTCCTATGCGGGACAGCGCATCGGCATGGTCGCGATAAGCGACGCACTGTTCACGCGCGAAATCCCCGGACTGACGCGGTTTTACACGCAGAAAACCTTCGGCAGGGCCATGGTGTACGGGGCCGCCTACAGCGTCAGCGCAGGCGTGACGCACTCGGCGCAGTATGGACTCACGGCGCTGCTCAAAGCGACGAACGACGCGACGTACCGCTTCATCGATGAAGTGAAGGTGTACGGGGAGCGCGCACGCATCATGAAGAAGTACTTTCTCGACAACGGCTTCCACATCGTCTACGACAAGGACGAAGATCAGCCTATCGCCGACGGGTTCTATTTCACCGTTGCATACCCGGGAATGGACGGCGTGCAGTTGATCGAGGAACTGCTGTATTACGGCATCAGCGCGATCTCGCTGGCCAATACCGGGAGCGAACGCATCGAGGGCATCCGCGCCTGTGTTTCCCTGGTGTCAGAATCCCAGCTGCCCGAGCTCGAGCAGCGGCTGCAGGTGTTTCACGAGAATCATCCCCTGCAGTGACATCGCGCGTCTCCGGTATCGTCCTGCTCTTCGCCGTCGTTACGATGACGGCCGTCGCGCAGACCCCGGAGGTCCGCACGCGATGGTTTCAAACGCAGGAAGACAGTGTCCTGGTCGAATATGCTTTGCCCGCGGGCGCGCCCGTGCGTCCCGCAGTGATGGTGCTTTCGGACCGTTTCGGTCCGCAGGAAAACGTTCGGGCTGCGCTGAAGGTGCTGGCAACGCTGGGGTATCGCGCGTATGCGCCGCCTTTGCGTTCCGCCCCGCTGCAGGCGATTTCCGGCATGCCGGCGGCGGCAGTGGACAGTCTCGACGCCGTGCTGCTCACGGAAATTGCAGTGGACATCATGAACGACTCCGGATGCACAGGCAGTATCGGTCTTCTCGGATTCGATATGGGTGCCAACGTGGCCATCGAGGCGCTTCGACGCTTCCCGTTCTTTCGCAGTGCGGCGCTGTTCTACCCCGCGGGCGGAATCAACACGCTCACCGGCTTGCTGAAGGCCGACGCAGTGCTGCAGCTGCATGTTGCACAGTTCGACCCCGAGTGCACGATTTCAGATGTGAACCGGCTGCGTGAGCGCTTCATGGAGGCGCACAGAAAACTGCACGTTTTCTATTACAAGGATGCGCACCGTTTCTTTTTCAATCCGCAGCACGCGCAGTATCATCGCAAGAATACGCAGTCCGCATGGAGCAGGCTGAACGAGTACTTTCGTCGAACACTGTGAGCGGAATCGCATTTTCCACATGAGCAGAGAATCATGAAATTCGAAGAAAACCGGCTGCACGAGATATTCAGTCAGATTCAGAACCGCTTCGTCGCGGTGATCGGCGATGTCATGCTCGACAGATACATATGGGGCAGAGTATCCCGCATCTCCCCGGAAGCGCCCGTGCCCGTCGTGGACGTCAACAGCGAGAGCAATCATCTCGGCGGGGCGTCCAACGTGGCGCTCAACATCAAGAGCCTGGGTGCCGTCCCGGTGCTGTTCGGCGTGGTCGGCCGGGACACCAATGCGAACGAGCTGAAGGAAATATTCACGCGTGAGAATGTCATCACGGATTTCCTTGTCGAGGACACGGAGCGTCCCACTACCGTCAAAACCCGCATCATCGCGGGCAGTCAGCATGTGGTGCGCATCGATTACGAGGACAGGCAGCAGATCAGCGAGGATACCACGCGCCGTCTCATCGACAGGCTGGAAAACCATATCGGGTCGATTCACAACATCATCCTGCAGGATTACAACAAGGGCGTGATCGGACCGTCGCTGATCAGACAGGTTATCGACCTGGCCAACAGTCACAACATCCCGGTGCTGGTGGACCCGAAGTTCAGCAACTTCTTCGAGTACAAGGGCGTCACCGTTTTCAAACCCAACCGGAAGGAAACCGAGGACGCATTGAAACTGCGCCTCACCGACGAGCACAGTTTCACGGAAGCGGCCAACACCCTGCGTGAGCGTCTCGACTGCCGGCACGTTCTGCTCACGCTTGGCGAACTCGGCATGCTGCTGCTCGATGACAGCGGCGGTGTGACGCGCGTGCCGACCAAGGCGCGGAAGGTTGCGGACGTATCGGGTGCGGGTGACACCGTCATCGCGACGCTTGCGGTGGCGATGGCCAGCGGCGCATCGCTGTCCGAGGCCGCGCATATCGCAAATTTTGCCGGCGGACTCGTCTGCGAAGAAGTCGGCATCGTGCCCGTGGACCGCGACAAGCTCTACGAGGCCGCACTCGGCAAGCTGGGAGTACTTGACTGATGGGACGGCTCTGCTCACTCGAGGAGATGAAAGCGGAACGGCTGCGGCTGCGCAATGAAGGGCGGCGGCTGGTGTTCACCAACGGCGTTTTCGACATTCTGCATCGCGGCCACTGCGAGTACCTCGCGGACGCCCGCGCACACGGCGACGCCCTCGTCGGCGAGCGCGGCGGTCGCGACCTCGGCGGCCTCGAGCGTCTCGGTCCGGTGCGGGTTCGCGACCACGAGGATGCGGCGCGTCATGGCGTCCCTCCTGTCTCGTGGGCGATCGCGGCCCGGACCTGGGCCTCCGTCAGCGGCTCCGGCCTGGACCTAGCCTGCCATGAGCGCGACGCCCAGACGAAGAACTCGACGTTGCCGTGGGGTCCGGGCAGCGCGGAGCGGGCGATCCGATGGATCGCGAGGCCGTGACCGGTCATGCCGTCGACCACGGCGGCGACGGCGCGGGAGCCGCTCGCGGCCCACCTCGAACTGCGGCTTGACCATGAGCAGCAGGTCCGCGCTGTCGGAGGCCGCGCCGAGGATGGGCACGAGCAGGAGGGTGAGCGAGATGAACGAGACGTCCGCGACCACCAGGTCGGGGCGGTCGCCGCCGAGGTCGGCTGCGGTCAGGTCACGCGCATTGAGGCCCTCGCGGGCGACGACGCGCGGGTCGGCCGCGATCTCGGCGGCGAGCTGGCCGTGGCCGACGTCGATCGCGTGGACGCGCGCGGCGCCGCGCTCGAGCAGCACCTGGGTGAAGCCGCCGGTGGAGGCGCCGACGTCGAGGGCGGTGCGTCCGGTCACCGGGAGCTCGGGGCACGCGTCGAGGGCACCGAGCAGCTTGTGCGCGGCACGCGAGACGTAGTGATCGGGATGCGCGGCGGCGAGCACCGCATCGTCCCCCACCTCGAGGGCGGGCTTGGTCGCCGTGGCACCGTCGACCGTGACGACCCCCGCGTCGATGAGCTGCTGCGCGTGCGTGCGGGACCTCGCCAGCCCGCGCGCCACGAGCGCGCGGTCCAGCCGCATGGTCAGCGCGACTCGTCGCGGAGGCGGTTCGACAGCGCCTCCTGCACCTTGTCGAAGAACTCCGCCTGCTTGTCGAGGTCGTCCGGGAGCTCCGTGACGGCGCTGAGGGCCTCCTTGACCTCCGCCGGGTACTCCACGTGACCGATCGACTCGCGGGACTCGTTGATGTCAGCCATGGGTCAGGAGGCTACCGGCAAGTGCGGAAGGGTCTCAACATCGATCCTGGCACCCGCGTCGGCGGCGTCCCAGGCCGCGGCGCAGGCGGCGCGGATCCGGTCCATCGGGCTGCCCCCGTCGACCAGCAGGTGGCCCTCGGTGACGCGCGAGCGCGCCTCGCCTACGTGCCACCAGTGGTCGGCGACCACGGGCTCGGGGTGGACCTCGGCGAGGGTGCCGAGGTCGGCACCGATGAAGGCGGGGCGCGCGCCGGGGG
>CAJXSA010000129.1 GCA_913060595.1 uncultured Ignavibacteria bacterium | reverse complement strand
CCGCCACAACATAGAGCTGTTCCTCACAGGACTACCGGCGGCACCGGGAAGCCAGGGGAAATGGAAGGTCCGCGGCAGGACCGCATGTTCGAAGGCGATGGTCTCGTATGCGGAGTCGGGCCGCGAAGAACTCCCTTTTCGAGACTACGTCGAAGTCTATACGCTCAGGGAAACAACGTTCCGGGCGGACTGCAGTTTTTCAGTCACGATCGGGCATGAGCGGCGGTAGCCTACTGTGTCCGCCGCGCCGCACAGCATCTCTTCTTCCGCCGCGCCCTGCACGAGAGCGGGCGC
This sequence comes from uncultured Ignavibacteria bacterium, assembly GCA_913060595.1. Lineage (GTDB taxonomy): Bacteria > Bacteroidota > Ignavibacteria > SZUA-365 > SZUA-365 > BM516. Next base: position 9,480 of record CAJXSA010000129.1, on the reverse strand, counting down.
ATGAAGGACCTGCCGAACGCAGCCGATGTGTGCGCGACGGAATTCCCCCGGGAACATCGCGACATTCTGCTCGCGCGTGAGTACGCTCACGCCGCATAGTCTGCAAGAACGCAGCAGCCCCGCTCGCGGGCGGGGCTGACCGGGTCGGGCGCAGAGTATTTTCTCACGCGCACAAGAATCTACTTCGCCAGAACAACAGTGCGCGCGCTGTGGATGTTCTTTCCCGTGAGTACGACGGTGTAGCTGCCACTCGGCAGCGCACGGCCACTGCCGTCGGTTCCGTCGAAGACGATGCCGTGCACGCCGGGAGCGAGGCCGTGCAGTGCGATGACGCGCACGAGTCTTCCCATCATGTCATAGATCAGCAACTGCAATTCGCTCCCCGCCGCCTTGTCTGCGATGCGGATGAGTATCTGCGTGCTGGGATTGAAGGGATTGGGATGGTTCCCCAGTATGCAGGTCGCTGCAGGCAGTGTCACGTGGTCGGTCGGATTCTCAACCCCGGTCACGACGGTCGTGTAGTCTGCGATGTAGGCGGTGTAGCGGCAGCGGATGCCCGACGCCAGGCTGATCGCGACGAGACTGTCCCTGAGCGACTCGCGCTCGCCGTGCACGACGATCTCCCGTTCCATGCCGTCGATTGTCAGCTTGGCCCAGAGCAGTCCCGCGAGGGAACGCATGCCCGTCGTGTCGCCGGCAAACTCCAGCGGAAAGCGATATTCTTCGTACCCTTCCGCTCCTTCGCCGAACAGCGTCATGCTGCCGCCGGGATTGCGGTAGCGTCCCGCCGTGAGCGTGTGCATGCCCGCGAACAGCGGGGGAATGGGATCCGGGCGCACGCTGTGCACGTCCGCCTGCGGATACTCGATTCCCACTTCGCGCATGACAGGCCGAACGACGGAATGCAGCGTCTGCAGCATGGCAGATTCCGCCACGCTGCCCACATCGAAGAAGCGCGCGAAGCCGGCGTTCCGTTCCGCGATCATCTCCAGCCGTACACGATCGACGGATGCGCCCATACCCAGCATCACCATGGAGGCGCCGTGCTCGTTCGCTGCAGAAATGGCGTCCGGGTTGCCCGGGGACCGTCCCGTGCTGATCGTGATGATGATGTTCTGCACGCTGTCGCTGGGGAGAAGCGAGAGCGAGGCCATCAGCGCCGCCTCGAGATTTGTACCGCCATACGCATTGCGCGTGTCCAGCCATGATTGTGCGGCCCTGACGTTCTCGGCCGTGGCGGGAACAGGCGAAGCGAACAGGACGTCGGCAATGGAATTGAACGCGACGATGTCGAAGCTGTCCCCTTCATCGAGCAGCGCGAGCGTCGCCTTCACGGCGGATCGCATTTGCTGCAGCGGGTAGCCGTACATGGTCTGAGACCGGTCGACGCAGAATATCACGCGTTTGGGAAGTGTCACATCAGGTCCGGCGGGATCCGCGGGACGCAGCAGCGTCGCGTAGTATCCGTCTTCGCCCTTCGGCTTGCTGGAATAGAAATCCACCACGAGCGAGTCGTCGTCCACCGTCCAGCGGAACTCGATGTCCCTGGCGATGAAGCATTTCGAGGCGCGGCTGCGCACGTCCAGGGACTGCGCCTCTCTCGCCACTTCCGTGATGTCCCCCTGCGCCTGCAGCCGGTAGTCTTCCAGTTCCGCCGAGGCGTCGAGCCTGACACGGAATTCCACCAGGTCGAGCGGATGCTGCACGAGATCCGAAGTCGCGAGGGGATAGGTATACACGCCTTCGCCGGAGTGGTATTCGCAGACGCTGATGTAATGCAGCTCGACGCGCTGCACCGTCCACGGCTCAATTCCCTTGAGTTCGATCTTCAAGCCGTCCTCCCCCACGTACTGATTGACGATGGCGGGAATGCCGCCTTCGCCCGTTCCCGGTGTCGACGACTGCTTCTGTTCGAACAGCACGGCCTGGAAGAGCGTGTCATGCCGCCAGTAAAGAAACTTCGTCGCGCGCGCGTTCGCCGGCAGCGGGAAGGCCCAGACGGCGTCGGTGCTGCGCGACCACGTATTGGTGAATTCCTGGTACACCACGGTTTCCGCGACGAGCCCGTGAATGTTCACTTCCACCCGCGTCATGCGGTTGCGCAGCAGGCTTCCGGGGTAGTCCTTCTCGCTCGACACAAGGATGCCGTCTGCCAGTGCCGTGCCCTGCAGAAGGAGGAGAAGTACGATGCATTTCCATAACTGTTTCATGTCTCTCTCCTCCTCCTACTTTGCGTACACGATGCGTGTGGATGTGCGCAGCGGCATCCCTGCGGACGTCCGCAGGTTCAATCGCACGAGATACACGCCGGAAGGCAGCGGATCGGATGCGCCCGCCCCGGCACTCCATTGCAGCATGTAGTCCTTCTGCGCTCCGTCGATGCGATAGCGCGCCACTTCCCTGCCGCGGATATCGTGCACGGTGAGCAGTCCCGGACCGCTCACGTCGCGCACCGCAATGGTGACGGTCGGATTGAACGGGTTCGGATAGCAGTGCATACTCGGCAGCACGGCCACCATGCCCGGGGGCGCCGGGGAGACCCAGCTGGCGTTGCCCCCTCTGCCGCCGTAATGCACTTCCAGCTCGAGCAGACGTGAATCCGCGCCCGGGTCCGGTGTGACGTACGTGAGTTTATAGACGGGCGACACATCGAAGCGACCGATGTCGAGCAGGATGTCGCGGAATTTCCCATTGATGTCGTAGAACGAACCCGCGGTGGGATAGGTGATGCGCTCGTAATCGTCGCGCTTCATCCTGTTCCCGATGCAGTGCACGGTGCAGGCCGCGCCCAGCAAATCGGGCAGCAATTCCTCAACGGTACGCTGCGTGACACCATCGTTTTCGTGATAGCCGGCGTCAGTGATCCAGATGACGACGCGATGGGCGGTGGGACGGTACTGCAGCGCGGTGGCCGCGTGCAGGGCGTCGAGCGAGTTTTCCGGGCTGTCTCCACCACCCGACGCGCTCTGCGCGCCGACCCACTGCTTGAACTGCTGCACATCGTCCGTCATTTCGAAAATCTCCTCGAGTTCGTCGGTGAAGGTGATCAGTCCGAGTCGAATACTCACCCCCTGCTGCGTGAGGAGATCAGCAAACTCCTGCACGTTGTCGCGCACGGCGGCGATTTCATTGGACATGCTCCCGGTCACATCGAGCACGAACACCACGTCCACCGCGTTTACGGTACTGCGGTCGTCCTTCCCCAGCGTAAAGGAAGGAATACGCTGTCCGTTTTCGAACAGCGTGATATGATCCGGGCGCAGATCGAGGACGGGCACGCCGGTTTCTTCATTCGTCACGGTGAAATACATGTGCACGTCGGGCGCGGGATCCGTCTCCACTGTGTCGATGGAAATCGCCAGCCCGGTATCCACCAGCGCGGCGGCGGGAATGTACACCCAGCGCCACAGGCTGTCGACGATGGTGCCGTCCTCCACGAACAGCAGCCGCAGGGGCAGCACGGTTTCCTGGTAGACTTCGCGGGCCGCGAAGGACAGTGCGCTGTAGGCATACGCTCGCGGACGCACGTCGAGCGAGACATACGGGTCCACGGGACGAAGCGGCGCATCGGGGTCTTCCTCCATTCCGACAAGCGCACGGGTAATCTTCGTCCCACCTGCATTGAAGGTTTCTATCTTCGTTGGGAAAGCGGCGGGGACGAGGACGCCGTCACTGAGTGCGAGTGCGGTGGGCATATCCCAGCGCATGAATGCCTTTCGCGGGAAGCGCGGCTCGAGTACCTCGATCGCGATGGCGGCCGTGCAGGGCTCGTCCTGCGCGAGCGTGTGCGTGGCCCAGGCAGGACGCAGCACGACGTCGAAGAGCCGGGCGGGACGCGGGATGCGGGCGTCGAAATTCTCTCCCAGCGCAGGCTGCCAGTTCATGATCTGCAGGGAATCCGGCGCCTGCGCGGGATAACGCAGTTCCGCCCTGATACCCCCGTACTCCGCATCGGCGCGTTCCTGCAGCACGACGGGACTCCCGGTCGATATTCCTTTCATCGTGTGCGCGTGCGTGATCAGCGCGCCGTCGCAGTACACCGCCGCGTCTCCCCAGCGACCCAGCGCCGCATCCAACTGCAGCGCCAGCGCGGCATCATGGCTGTCCGGCGAGAGATTCGTGAGTGCGGCCTCGAGCGTGAGCACGCCGGTGGAGTCCTGCACGATGCGCAGCGTCAGCCGGCACATGCCGGTGCGCTCAGCGGTCATTTCCAAAGTGTCCGGTGTCGACCGGAGCGTGCATTCCTCATCGGAGAAAAAGCGGTCCACGCGCTGCCAGGCGCCATCCCAGGAGAACTCGATGAAGGATGTGAGCGCGTACGGGTGCCCGAAGGTCAGCTGGCAGTAATCATCCAGCGTTGCGCCGGACGAGCGTCCCTTCGTCGTCCCGAAGGTGAAGTACCCGTCCCGCAGCAGCGACGCCTGGCTCACCGGATTTCCGATCATCGCATGATCGATATCCCCGGCGGTCTTCGCCAGCACGCCCGTGTTCTGTTCCTGCGCGTTCCCCCATGTTGCAGGATCGATGTCATAGGCCGCTTTCTCCTGCGCCACCCCCTGCAGCGTCAGCATGAGAAGCAGAACAGGCACACCCAGAATTCTCATGATTTCCTCTCCGTTGTAGTGTCGGCTCACCAGAAGGACACATGTACAGTGGTATCGTTCCCGTGGATTGTCCGCGTATGCTGCCAAGTGCAACGCACCGTAACGGTTCGATTATTCTTCCGCCTCCATATCGGCATTCTCGAGCACATACTGCAGTGAAGCCGCACGCAGTTCCGCGGGCGCATCGAACGCCGGTTTCCATTCCCAGCTCGGCGACGCCGCATGAATGCCCATGATCAGGTCGAGCAGCAGTCCCGGTCCCACGGTGAGCAGCGCATTCTGCAGGAGGTCCTCGTCGCTGGCGTTTGTCGCGGTGGTCAGCAGCAGCAGTCCCCCGCCGCCGAGCAGGAGCGTCCCCCACGGCGCCGTTCCGCTGTTGCCATAGGCTCGCACCACGGAAAAAGCGCTGAGCGGCAGGGTGAGTATATCGTTCGGGCGACCGACCTCGCCGTAGATCGATTCTTCGTGAAGGATTTCCGCGTTCCCGTCGCCAACATCCAGAAGGCGTCCTTCGAACACCGCACCGTCCTTCATGACGAATTCAAGCGGCGTGACCAGGTCACGGACGGATGGAAATTCCGGTTCGACGCCCCACATGCGTTCCGACGGCGGATTTTCGCTCAGAATATGCGTGATCGCCAGGGCGTCGTGCGGAATCGCGGTAGTATAGATCAGCGGATCCGACGCGGAAGCAAACCCCGCAATCACTCCCGCGATCGTGCCTATCCCGGCTATGCCGATGAACGCGACGGCGCCTCCAAGCCCACCCGTTCCAGCGCCGACCGCAAGTCCCGCCAGCACGGACGCAACAGACATGGGAATAAAAGTACCAAGCACCGTCGACCCCTCGTCGAGCGTCACAGCGCGCACGCTGTCGAGTGCATAGTGCAGCGTATCGACCACTCGTATCTTGTTCCATTCCCCCACATAACGCACCTCCACGGCGGTCAGAATACCGTCCGTGCAGGTGACCTTGTCGAGTGTGACCTTTTCTCCTGACTGAAACTCCACGATGACATCGTCGACCTGGGCCTGGAGGTTCGCGGCGCAGAGCAGAATGACTCCCAAAGCGCAAAACGTTCTCATTCGCAGCATCGGCATGGTCCTTCGTTGTGGTACACGGAGGACAATGTACATGCAGCGTGCGGGGGGGATGTCACGGAGATGTCAAAACGACAACGCCCCACCGCAGCAGCAGCAAGCGCCTGGTCAGCATTCTATCCAGAGGGGTGATCAGTATGGCGGTGCGATAGAAACGCCCGGAGTCAGCGCAGCTGCATGAGGGCGTCCGGCGCGTTCGCTTCGAATGTGACGCGTTCGCCGGAATCGGGATGCATGAATGAGAGGGAAAACGCGTGCAGGGCCAGACCGCGCCTGGCGTCCCTGTGATGCCCGTAGACACGGTCGCCCAGGATCGGGTGACCCATATCCGAGAGGTGCACGCGAATCTGATGTTTGCGTCCGGTAAGAAGCTGTAATTCCAGGAGCGAGCGGTTCCCGTGCGATTCCAGCACGCGCCAGACGGTTCGCGCGAGCTTCCCAATCCCCCGGTCACTGGTCGCGTATACGATGTGCGCGCTGTTCTCCGCGAGATAGCATGCTTCCATGCCGGACGGTTTCTTCGGCACGCCCTCTACAACGGCCAGGTAGCGTTTCTCCACGTCCTGCCAGCCGTCCTGCAGCCGCCGTTTCATCTCCCCGCTTTTCGCGAACACGAGAATGCCCGAGGTGTCCCTGTCCAGGCGGTGGACAATGAATATCCGTTTCCGGGATTTCCTGTCTCCCTTGCGCACGTAATCGGTCAGTACGGCATAGACGGTTCGTGTTTTATTCGCGTCCGTCCCCATGGACAGCAGCCCGGCCGGCTTGTTGACGACGAGGATATGTGCGTCCTCGTGAAGAAGGCGAATTCCCTGCGGCAGGTGTCCCGCCGCGAGCCTCGAACGTCTGGATGAACCCATCGCACTCCACAGCAACTGGCGATTGTCGTGTCACAAAAGCGTCGCTGGAATATGTCCCGCACACGACGCGAAAGCAACTTCGTCGTGGAGGGACCCCGGGCGCGAACGGCGCGAGCCAGACGTTGCCTCTGCCGGAGAACGTCTGCAGCAGCCCAGGTCCCACGGTGAGCAGTGCAGATCTGGCGAGCGCGTCACTTGCATGGCGCGATCACTCGCCCTATTTTAGCATAAGTCTATCCGTAATACATCTAATGCCGACTGTCGACGGCGCATTCATGCAAAGCAGATGAGGTATCTCATGCTACGTATAGCAGTATTCGCATCGGTTTGTGTCCTATCCCTCTGTGTAGCGTCCTGTGACCTCGCCGGAGGAGGAGGCGATGACGGCTGCGGTGCCGAAAGGATAACCGGCAACCGCATTTCGGGTGGTTACGTCGATGAGTCGCATTTTCCGGTCGTGCCGCAGGCATCAAATACCAATTTTGCAAACGAAGAGGGATCACAGGCGAGCATATCCTGGAAAATCGAGCAAAAAGACGTCTGCACGAAAAGACACTCGAACCTGGACGCATTGTTCAGAGTTCGAGAGGAGGTCGCCGATCAGGTGAGTTTCAAAGTGGTTGTCTGGTACGGAATTTTCAAGGAATATCCCCTGACGCTGACACGGAGGCAGGACGGGAATATGGTCGTTTTCGAGGGCTCCAGGGAATTCGGGATTCGGGATGTCTACGGTGACGGACCGGGAGAATTCAGCATTTTCGCGGACATGTACTTCCCCTCCACAGGGTACTGGGACACCGATTCCGCCTACGTCGACTTCAATCTCAGGAATCTTAAAATCGGGGCGACTGTGTGGGATTTCTCCTGGTGAGACGCGCGGCGCACGCTCCCCTGGCGGACGACGTCAGGCGGCAGGCAGTTCGGTCACCTGCGAGAGATACAGCTGCCAGCGTCCGTCGCGCATGACGTACATATCGAGGAAGCGCACGTTGTGCGCAAACTCTCCGCCTTCGTACATCCCATGGATGTATCCCTTGCCCGTGATGATCCCGACTTCACCGACAATGCGCGTGTTCACGTCCTCGGCGTCGTATCTGTCCAGCGTGGCGACCCCCGGCTGATAGGCCGCCATCGACAGCGCTTTGTCCTGCGGATTTCCCAGGGGATCGAAGCCCATATAGTCGTCGGCCATCAGCCGGTCAAGCTGTTCCACGTCGTTGGACATGAGAGCATCGCGGAACATCTCGAAGGCCTGGAGAAGCGTGTCGCTGTTGTGCATCTGGTCCTCGCTGGAATTTAGCCTTCTTTGCCTGTGTTCACCATTTTCACGCCGGGAGGCAGGGCCAGTGCCGCCAGTCCGTGCGCCGACGAAAGCTGACTGTACACGCCCTGTGTCGGAGCGAGCCAGACATTGCCATTTCCGGAGAACGTCTGCAGCAGCCCTTCCCCGGTTTTGCCGGCGCTGATCAGCGACTTGCTGCTTTTCTCCACCTTGAATTCAACATCCTCGGTTCTGAGAAGTGCGAAGTTGCCGTCCACGGAGAGTTTGTCGTTGCTGAGGGTAACCTTCTGAATCTCATCCATGGGAACCGGGGAGTACAGAATGACGATCCCTTCCCCTTCGATCTTCGTCTGAAACAGACCTTCGCCGCCGAAGAGCGCGGAAGAGAGATTTTTCTGCATGGACGCCTTGATATCGAGTCCCGCCGTACCGGCGTAGAACAAGCCCTTGTCGATGATGATCGCCCTGTCCTGTTCCTGAATGCGATAGAGGAGGAAATGGCCGAACGACGGTTCCAGGTACACCTCACCGGTGCCGTGGACTTCACTCACGAACATCGACTCGCCCGAGAGCATCTTCCTCGCCAGGCCCTTTTTCAATCCACCGGTATTCGATTTCATTTCCAGGTTTCCCTTCATGAAATACAGCGCGCCCGGCTCGAGTCGAATGTGCGAGTCATTCAACGTCACGCGCACCATTTTCAGCCGCATGCCGCTGTTTGCTGCGAAGTACAGATGATTCGCAACGCGGAGGTCCGACGACCCCGACAGTGTGCGAAATTGAAGAACTTCAACTTTCGTTCCATCGCTGAGCGTGTCACTTTCCAGGATTTCATACATCTGCTCGTCCATTGCAACATCCCTTCTTATGTGTGAGACTGATTGGGGCTATGCACCCACCACTCCTCATTTCTCTTCCCATGTCTGCCAAAGATACGAAGCAATGCGCTTATGTGCATTCGTTGATCTCGGTCATGAATGGCAGCTCGGCTGTACATGCCGAGAACCGAAGACGGTGCGTACCTGCCGACACGGCAGGCAATATCCAGATGATCTGTCTATGTCAAATGTCGTCTGCCTTTCAGCTCTGTATACACGCGTGAACTCGAACCCCGGACCCGATGATGAAGAGTCTTTCGCGAATTGATCAATATGCTCTGAATGGGACTATCAGCGGTAAATTTCCCCATGATGTCCCGATTTCGTAAAACCCGCTGATTATTTTGTTGATTTATTATGGTAATACGTACTCAAACCGGACCTGAGAAATGCTTAGATTCGAGAAATCATGCGTCGATCTTGTCCATACTGTGGGCATCACTGGGCGTGGAAGCTCAGTGACAAACGGTACCGTTGCCGCTACTGTCGGAGCAGCTACACCTGGTGTACCGTCTGGCAGAGCTTTCGCATGAAGGAGTCTGCGAAGCGGAAGCTGCTTGAGTATTTCGTGCTCGGTGTCCCTGCCTACCGTCTCCGTTTTCGTGCTCCAGCCTCCGTCCGTACAGTCGAGCGATTCTATCGCGCAATCAGAAAGACGCTTTGGATCCACCAGCACATCGACAGCGAGCCACTCAATGGATCGATTGAGTACGATGAGACCTGTTTTGGCGGGTATCGGCCAGGGAAACGTGGCT
>CAJXSA010000128.1 GCA_913060595.1 uncultured Ignavibacteria bacterium | reverse complement strand
AAATATTTCTTTTTCTTGTGTCCGCCTTGTCGTATTATCCCACATACCCATTTACGGAATACATACGGTACGGAGAGCGCGCATTCGCGCTGCCGACACCGTGATCAAGGCCAGGCACGCGATTCGATGCTGCCCGGTACCGGCCAAAGACCTGATTTCATATACACATCCACACAAAGACGTGAAGGAGTACCATGAATCGTAATGTTGTTTCCATGACTTTTGCACTGGCCGTGCTGCTGCTGTGTGCCGACGGCATGCGCGCGCAGGAATGGAGCGGTCCGCCGGCGGATCTCGCGCGCTTCAGTCCGCGCCAGCTTGTCCTCGACAACGAGGCCGGCCGCAGCCAGTACCGCTTATCCACGCAGTACGTGCTGCTGCAGTTCGGGGAGGAAGTTCCCGATGCACGGCAGCGCGAAATACTCACCGGGGATCCTGCACTCGCACGCTTCAGCGACGACATGCTGCTTCCCGCCCCGCGCGTGGTCAAAGCCGCACTGCGTGAAGACATTTCCGAACAGGAAGTCGTCGATCTGCTCAACCGCTTCTCCGCCATGCCGGAAGTGCGCTGGGCAAATCCCTTCCTCGTTTTTTCTGACGGCATTCCCATGGGCGTACAGGATCGCCTTCACGTGAAGCTTCGCAGCAGGGCGGATCTTCCGATGCTTGAGTCCATGGCCGCGGAAAACGGTGCTGTGGTGCTCGAAAACTACCGCTTCGATCCGATGGTCTACGTGCTCAGTGCAGATAAAAATGCGGCCGGCAATGCGTTCGAGCTTGCGCGACGTTTCGAGGAGAGCGGACGCTTCGCCTACGCGGAGCCGGATTTTCTCGTGCTCATGAAGCGCATGAACACCAACGACACCTTCCTTTCCTACCAGTGGTCGCTCAACAACACGGGCTCGGCGATTCAGTACAACGGCACGCCCGGCGCGGACATGGAAGTGTTCAACGCGTGGAGCGTGAGCACGGGATCCGCGTCCGTTCGCGTTGCCATCATCGATGAGGGAACAGATCTCAGCCATCCCGACCTCCTGGCGAATCTCGTGAGCGGTTTCGACGCCACGGGACTCAACAGCGGCGGCGGTCCTGCGGGCAACGACGCGCATGGGACGGCCTGCGCCGGAATCGTCGCGGCCGTCGGCAACAACAACCTCGGCGTCGCGGGAATCGCCTATAACAGCAAAATCGTCCCCATCCGTATCGCCTACAGCGACGCCAACGGCAACTGGGTGACCCAGTGGTCCTGGATTGCGAACGCGATCAACTGGGCATGGAACCAGGGACAGGCCGACGTGCTGAGCAACTCCTGGGGCGGTGGCGGTCCGTCCTCGCTCGTGAATACGGCTATCGACAACGCGATCACGCAGGGACGCGGCGGCCTCGGCGCCTCCGTGCTGTTCTCCGCCGGTAACGGCAACGGGGCAGTCAACTATCCCGCCAACTACAACAGCACCATCGCCGTCGCCGCGATGAGCATGTGCGAGGAGCGCAAGTCTCCTTCGTCCTGCGACGGGGAAACCTGGTGGGGCAGTGACTACGGCACCAATCTCGATATCGCCGCTCCGGGCGTGAAGATTTACACGACGGACATCAGCGGCGCTGCCGGCTACAACAGCTCGGATTATGCGCCGACATTCAACGGCACTTCCAGTGCATGTCCCAACGCCGCCGGCGTGATGGCGCTCATCTACTCGGTGAATCCGCTGCTCAGTCACACACAGGCGCGCGCCATTCTCGAGACGACTACCGAGAAAGTCGGCGGATACACCTACACCGCCAACGTCGCCGGACAGCCGAACGGCACCTGGTCGACCGATCTCGGCTACGGTCGCGTCAACGCATACAATGCCGTCCAGGCCGCCGTGGCTTCGATCTGCGTCACCGACACGACCACACCGACCATCGCCGCGCCGGCACCCGTTACGCTTCCGAACGATCCGGGCCTGTGCGAGCGCAGCGCAGCAAATGTGAATCTCGGCACGCCAACGGCGACCGACAACTGTCCCAATTTCGTGGTCACCAACGATGCGCCGGCCGTGTATCCTGTCGGTGTCACCACGGTGACATGGACCGTTACCGATGGCAACAACAACCAGGCCTCCGCGACGCAGACCGTCACCATCACGGACGTGACACCGCCGACGATCGCCGCTCCGGCGAATGTGACCTTCGACACCCCTGCGGGACAGTGCGCCGTGGCGTCCTCGTCCGTCTCCCTCGGAAGTCCGGCGACATCCGACAACTGTCCGACCGGCCTAACGGTCACGAATAACGCGCCGGCGAGTTTCCCGCTCGGGAACACCGTTGTCACGTGGACCGCGACCGACGGCGGCGGCAACCAGGCGACGGCGCAGCAGACCGTGACCGTGCAGGATGTGATTCCGCCGAGCATCGCCGCTCCGGCGGACCTGAAGCTGCCCAATGACCCTGGCGTCTGCGAACGCAGCGCCGCGAACGTGAACCTCGGCATGCCCACGGTGTCCGACAACTGCCCGACGGGCCTCACGTACTCCAACGACGCTCCCGCGGTCTACCCGAACGGTGTGACCACGGTGACGTGGACCGCGACCGACGGCTCCGGCAACCAGGCGACGGCGCAGCAGATGGTGACCATCATCGACGTCGTTCCGCCGACCATCGCCGCGCCGGCGAATCTGGTGCTTCCCACATCGCCGGGCAACTGCGACGTGGACGCATCGCTTGTCAAGCTCGGCACGCCTGTCACGTCCGATGACTGTCCCGCCAGCCTGATCGTGATGAACGACGCGCCTGCAGTGTTTCCCCTCGGCGTGACGACGGTGACCTGGACGGTCTATGACGGCGCGAAGAACATGGCGACCGCAACGCAGACGGTGACCGTCATCGACGTCGAACCGCCGCAGATCGCCGCTCCGGCCAACCTGGTCGTACCCACCGATCCCGGCATGTGTTCGGCCAGCGCCTCGTCGTTCAACATCGGCAAGCCGACGTTCTCGGATAACTGTCCCAAGGGCCTCTCTGTGACCAACAATGCGCCCCCGGTATTCCCGCTCGGCGCGACCACGGTGACATGGACGGCCACGGACGGCTCGGGCAACATGACCACGGCCACACAGACCGTGACCGTAATCGACGTCGAGCCGCCGCGCATCCTTGCCTGCGCCGCAGACCAGTCCGTCGAAGGCAATGCGCAGAACGAGGCCATTCTGCCTGACTTCCGTTCGCAGATCGTGGCATCGGACAACTGCACCGCCCCGGCATCCCTGGTCGTCAGTCAGTCGCCCGCTCCCAGCAGCATCGTCGGAGTCGGCAAGACGCTGATCACCTACACCGTCGAAGACGCCAGCGGCAATCAGAGCACATGCACCTCGACCTTTGAAGTGGTGCCGCGTGTGGAGATCGATCCCGCGGCGTCCTTCGTTGTCGTCGCCGGCGCCTGCAAGGCACCTGTGATCGTGTCGCGCAGCGTGCTGATCGAGAACAGTGGCGGCAACTTCGGCGGCGGCAAGCTACAGTGGAGCGCCACGACCTCGGCAGCGGAAATCACCATCGTGACCGGCTCCGGGTACGAGGGTGACGACCTCGTCTTCACCGTGGATCCGCGTTATCTGCCCACCGGCACCGTGACGCGGAGTATCATCATCACCGGCTGGAACAGCGCGACGAACGTTCCGGCGATCAACACGCCGTTCACCATGACGGTCAGCATTCAGCTCGAGCCTACGGGTACGGTCAGTGTGACCAAATCGGTGGGGACGAGCTGGACCGCCTTCACCAACAGCAGCGGTCAGAAAATCGCCGAGGTCAAGAGCAACGCGGGCACGATCAACAGTTTCACGGTGAACATGTACCCGTGCACCGTGCCGCAGGGACTCGCGCGCATTCGCTACGTGCGCCGCTATTTCACGATGACCAGCAGTGCGACCAGCACCAACGTGGACGTGCGGCTGTTTTACACCAACACCGAGTCGCAGGGACTGATCACACAGCCCTCCGCACTCACAATGTGGCAGCGTCCGTGGAACATGTGGACCGATCTCGGCGGCATGTCCCAGCCTTACGAGAACTACGTGCAGCGCGACGGCGTGACCAGTCTCACCGGTCCTTTCGCCATCGCACACAAGTGGTTCCCGAAGGACGGCGCACAGGAAGAAGCGGCCGTCGCGTCCGCCGTCACCCTGTCGCAGAACTACCCGAATCCCTTCAATCCCACCACCGCCATCCGCTACACCCTCGCGGAAGCCGCCCCGGTGCGCCTGGTCGTCTATGACCTCTTCGGCCGCCAGGTCGCGGTTCTCGCACAGGGCATGCGTGAAGCGGGCACCCATGAAGTAGTATTCGACGCCTCAGGACTTCCGAGCGGCAGCTATGTCGCCATGCTCGAGTCCAACGGAACGGTACTCCGCCGCAGCATGCTGCTGACGAAGTAACCGTCTGTCAATCCAGCGAACGAAAACGCCCCCGGTCCGTCGTGGCCGGGGGCGTTTTCGCTTCCGGGATGCGGTGGAACAGATCCTCAGTCGTCGCCTTCGGCCTCGCATCCGTGATCAAACATTGCTTATCCGCCGCCCATCGGTTAGTTTGTCTTTCTCCGGCTGTATCCGGCGCATGGCTGCAGCGGAGTGAAAACGACCATTCCCGCCTGACCATCCAGGAGTCTCTATGTACCGCTTTTATCGCTTGGACACGGACGAAAATGACAAGGATTTTCTTACGGAAATCGAAACCTGTGCCATTCAGGGCGACCGTATTCCTGCCCTCCCGGACCGCTTCGGGGACAAGCTGTTTTATCTCGGGATCACGGACGATAATCGCGTCGTCGTGACCAACGAATTCTCACGCCGTGTACCGAAGCACCTGTACGAGGAAGTTGAGAAATACATCAATGCCGCAGATGACAAGCGCGCCCTTCCGACGTACCATTACGGGCATATTCTGCTCAACCAGGTCGACCGCGTGCCGCACCTGAAACTGGTGTACATCGCAGAAAGCGAACAGGAAGTGTGGGATTTCATCAACGACTGATGAGCTCATCGGCCTGAAGATCGTTCACGGCGTGAAGTGCTCGCTTCACGCCGTTTTCATTTTCCTCGAGCGCGGCCCTGTTCAGCGCGTAGTATGTCCCGGAGGTCGTTCCGAAATACAGACGATCGGCAGTCACGACGGGTGCCGAGTATATCCATCCCCGCGCGGCGAATTTCCAGGCCTCCGCGCCTGTCGCTGCGTCAAGCGCATACAGAACACCGTCGTTGCTCCCGAAATACACCCGCTTCCCGTCGAGGATCGGGGAGGAGTATATCCTGCCTCCCGTGTGGTATTTCCATGAAAGGGTGCCGCTGCTTCGCTGCACTGCATGAAGGCAGCTGTCTTTCGAGGTCACGAACACCGCACTTCTGCTGACGGCCGGACGCGTGGCAATGCCGTCCCCCGCCTTGTACTCCCAGGAGACGGTTCCGGACGCGATGTCAATCGCATGCAGCAGGCCGTTGTCGTCACCTGCATAGAGAAATCCGTCCTGTACGCTCGATAGATAAAGCGCAGCGCCGAATTCGCGGTGCCATCGAATTGTCCCGGTACTCGTCAACGCGTATAGAACACCGTCCTCGCCGCTGACGAACACGTAGTCCTCGTGAACACGTGGTGGATTCATAATTCTGTCACCGGTCTTGAAGCGCCAGCGTTCGACACCGCCGACGGCATCGACGGCGTATAGTGTGCTGTCGAGAGATCCGACGAAAATCGTTTTTCCGTCGCAGGCCGGTGTGGAGGTGACCCATCCTCCGAGAGGAAAATCCCAACGTGGAGCGAACGTGTTTCGATCTACGGCGAAGAGCGCATCATCGCCCATCCTTCCCGCGTAATAGAGGAACGCACCGCAGGAAACCGGTGATCCGTAAGCCTGCGTGATGGTAGCCATGTATCGCCATCGAAGCTGTCCGGATTGAACCTGCAGGGAGATGCAGTCTCCTGCGCTGATACCGTATAATACATCGTCGACGACAAGCGGGCTTGAGAATACTTCTCCACCCGTTTCATATGTCCAGGCGACTGTATCGATGGGTCCCGATACCGTGGGCGCTGTCCCGTTGTCACACGCCAGTCGTGTAAGGGCTGCCAGGAGCAACAGGGCGATGCCCATTCCACGCGATGTATGCTGCTGTTTCATGTATGAACCCCATTTCGATAGGTGCTACATTTTATCTGAGCGCAGCGCCTTCCAGAACATGACCGGCGCGATGAGCAGGGTGTACTGCAGAACGGAATTGCTGACCAGCTCGTGATCGAGAAGCATGCGGGGAACGAGCATCATGAACACGTACACAAGGGGGCCGGCCATGATGCCGAGCAGCACCCAGTAAGCGTTCTTCCGCTGCACCGCGTCTGGTATCGTGAGGGCCGAGTGTTCGAAGTTCGCAATGGTGCAGAGCAATCCCACCACCAGGAACACGTCATTGTACGTGCCATGAAACTCCATGTACATCGTGTCCTGCACCGGAACGCCGGAGAGATGTATCTGTGCGAGATACCATGCGGAAACGGTGATGCCGGCGGCCGAGACGGCGTAGAAGGGCAGCATGATCGCACGCTTCGGCAGCTCCTTCTCCACGGGGTAGATGAAGCTGAAGTGGAAAAACAGGGTGGGCAGCAGCCAGATGGCGACGTCGAACGTGAGACGCAGCAGCAGGTGCGTCGCGGCCGCGTGCGAAGTCGCCGATCCCCAGTCGAGCAGTATCATCACGGCGGTGCCGACGGCGAGTGCGTGCAGTATGCCCGCATACCCCGCATGACGATGACGCAGCAGAACGTACATGCTGAAAAGGAGGAAGGCGAAACCGACGATCTGACTGGTGACGATGTCAAACACGCTGTAGCGCGGCAGCAGTACGACGGTGTCATGGATTCGCCGACCGTCTCCGGCTGCTGTCACACGCACACTGTCGCCCCTGCGCAGCGTTGCGACGATGAAAGGAAGGACGTCGGGCCTGGCAACGCGCATATCGTCGAGCGATGTGACGTCGAGTAGAGCGCGCGCACCCCCGGCGCGGTAGTCGGTCGACATCGCGGGAATTTCATAGGGTTCAGGGAGTGCTGCGGCATCGCGCAGCGCGGGAATGTTGCAGACAGCGAGAATGATCACCAGCAGATCGAACGCCAGGATGGCGGCGAGAGCCGGTATGCGCATGCGATGCTTCGTCATGATGATTCTCCGCGCTGGTGATCAGTATATCAGTTCCAGGTCGTCGACGGTTCGTCCAATCGTGCATGGCACGGTGCCGACAGGGTCCCCGTCGTGCTCGACGTCCGCCGCTGTTTCCCGTGACGGAATCGCGATCTCCGCACAATCACGCACGAACAGCGTATCGCTGTCAGGAAAGGACTTCCCGCTGTACAGCTTTCGGAGCACGCCGGGAAGACTGCGGATACGCACGTCACGCAGCACCATGACGTAGAATCGCCCGGCTGCCGTCATTGTACTGTTGTCGATGCGAATGCCGGATGCGATCCAGGGCGTCAGGCCGACCGAGATGTTGTAGACGCGATCCCATGACACCTCCACGTCGTCCAGTCGCAGCAGGTAGTCTGCGGGAGCATACGTGCGCAGCACGCTGAGCAGGGAAACGAGGGTCCCTGCAGTATCGCCGAGACGCCGACGGATGCCCGCGTTCGCGCGTGTGGCCAGCGACGCGCCCAGTCCGATATTTGCACAGCAGACGAAGCAGCTGGCGGGGACGCTGGTCCCGCCTGATTCTGCGAAACGCACGCGACCGACGGGGATGCGGCGAGTGCGGGCGCGGATCAGCGCATCGACGGCTGCGTCCGCGTCGAGAGGCACATCGTAGCTCCTGCAGAAATCAGGACTCGTGCCGGTGTGTACCACGCCGAAGAGCGCGCGTGAATTTCGCCTGCCCTCCTCGTCGTAAAAACCGTTGAGCACCTTGTTGATCGTGCCGTCGCCGCCGACGGCCACCACGACGTCATACCCGCTGCGGTTCGCTTCGTGCGACAGAGAGCGTGCTTCGTCGAAGTGCCGGACCTCCCGCGCGTCGACCGCGCAGCCGCTGCGTGCGAGACGGTGCAGGCAGTGCTCGGCCGATGCACGGGCGCGGCCGTTGCGTGCATGGGGATTGTATATCACGCAGTATTTCATTTCACGCGAACGCCGGCTCGTTGAGCGTCTCTCGCTTCAGCTCTCCGATGACGCGGCAGACCGTGTCGATAGTCTCCGCGCTGAGATTCGCGCCGGCGATCATGCGCACGCGTCCGCCGTTTTTCGGCACCGAGGGATACACGAACGGGGTGGTGACGATGCCGCGGGCGTACAGGGCCTTCGAAAGAAGCACGGTGTCTTCCGAGCTGCCTGCTTCGACGGAGTTGATCGGGGCGGCGCCGTTGGCCGTGGGCCAGCCTGCTCGGTTGAGCGCGTCACGAATGCGGCCACGATAGGCGTACACGCGTGCAATACGCTCGGGGTACTCGTCCGCGAGAATCTCCAGCGTGCGGCGAATACCCGCGAGCACGCAGGGTGCGATGGCGGTGGAGTAGATCAGGTGCGGACTGAAATACCGCAGATGATCGATCAGGTGACCGCGACCTCCGATCACGCCGCAGTTGTTCGCCATGGCCTTGCCCATCGACGTTGTGTATATCCCTTCATAGTCAGTGATGCCGCAGTGATCGAGAATGCCCCCGCCGTGGCTGCCGAGCACGCCGATGCCGTGCGAGTCGTCGATCACGGGCGTCGCGCCGTACTCCATGCAGAGACGGTAGATATCTGCGAACGGCGCGATGCTGCCCTCCGTGGAAAACACCGATTCGCTGGCCACGAAGACATGCGCGTACCCTGTCTTCTTCCTGAGGAGATACTCCAGTGCGTCCATGTCGTTGTGCGCGAACGGCAGCGCCCTGCAGCCGACCGCCATGGCGCCCTGGATGAGGGAGGAGTGCGCGCAGCGGTCGAAGAGAATGAGATCGTCCTTCGTCGCGATGGCGGAGAACAGTCCGTTGTTCGCCTGGTAACAGGACGGGTAGATCAGCAGGCCGTCGACGCCGATGAACGGGGCGAGCAGTTCCGTCGCCGCTTCGAAGCGGTCGGTGTATCCGCCGGCGACGGGCGTCGCGCACATGCTGATGCCATACTTTTCGATGGCCTCTATGTATGCCTGCTTGATGCGCGGATCGTTGGACAGGCCGAGGTAGTTGTTGGTCGCGAGATTGACGGCGTAGTGCTCGTCGACGATCAGCGGATCGCCGAGTTCGCCGCCGATGGAGAGGTAGTACAGGTTGTAGCTGACAAGGCGTGCCACCTCGTCGGAGAACGTGGTGCGTTCGCGAAGTGTGGATGACGGTTTCATGACTGTTGTCCCTCCGGGGAATGAAATGTGCGTTTGTAACATCGTGTGGGCTGCCCCGCGTCCACCATGAGGACGCAGTTGTTGCAGTTGCTGCAGGCGGAGGCAACCGCACCGTCGCGCAGACGCGCGGCGAAATCCGGTTCTCGAAGGAAGGGCCGCGACATGGCGACGCAATCCGCTGCGCCGCTGCTGATCGCTTTTTCCATGTCCGTGCGAGCACGGACGCCGCCTACGGTGATGATGGGAATGTCTGTCAGGGTTTTTGCATGCGCCGCGTAGTCGAGATTGTACATCGGCTCGAACGGTTGGAACACGGGCAGCATCCTTTTGTTGAAGAATGCGGTCAGGAGAGCGCGTTTGAGCGGCGAGCGTGTCCGAAAGAGCGGGTTGTGCCGCAGGGCGAGGGAGAAGGGCGCCCCGCCGCGGAAAATGTTGAGTGCGTAGTCCATGCTCCCGTAGCTGATCTCGATCGC
>CAJXSA010000127.1 GCA_913060595.1 uncultured Ignavibacteria bacterium | reverse complement strand
GCCTCCCCTGCGTCAGGAAAGTCCAAGGGAAAAGGGAAGCCACGCAAGGGAGACGCCCGCAGCGCCGCGCTTTTTTCCACCACACAGTGGGTCATACTCTGTGTCGCCTCATTCGTGCTCGGAGGCGTGATCACCAGCACCGTGCTTCCCACCGGGACCCCCTCGTCCACGGGGAATTCCCCTGCGCAGAATTCTGCGACACAGAACACGGCGGCACAGCAGCCGCAGGTGGATTTCGCCCGCCTCGAAGAAATGCGCGCATACCTGGACAACAATCCCGACGACCAGGATTCACGCCTGCGCTATGCGAACGATCTGCACGACGCGCAACTGCTCGATCAGGCGATCGCGCAATACAAGATCTACCTCGCGGCCATACCCGACAATCCGGATGCACGGGTTGATCTCGGAATTTGTTATTTTGAATTGCAGCAGTATCCTGCCGCGATCGAGGAAATGGAGCGCGCGGTGGCGAAGCACCCCGATCACCAGCTGGGACACTACAACCTCGGCATCGTGAATCTCAACGCAGGGAACCGGGAAGCGGCACGCGGCTGGTTTGAAAAAGCACGCGCGATAGATCCTTCTTCTCCCTACGGCATCAACGCCAAGGAACTGCTGAACACCCAGTTTGCAGAAGAAAATTGATACGTTTTACCTAATTCTGTTTGTTTCATCGTATTCTTGAATCTGGAGGTACGCCTATGCCTTGCGGCAAGAAAAGAAAGCGCCATAAAATGGCCACGCACAAGCGCAAGAAGCGTCTGCGTAAGAACCGGCATAAGAAGAAAAGCCGCTAGTCGCTGAGTTATGGATAGACTCTGGTCTCCCTGGAGATCGCAGTACATTCAATCGTTTGGAACCGCCGAGGAAGCCAGGGGCTGCGTGTTCTGCGAAGCCCTTGCTTCCGACCGCGACGACGAGCATTATCTCGTGCAGCGTCATACGCACTGCTTCACGATGCTCAACCTGTATCCGTACAACAGCGGCCACCTTCTTATCATCCCGCGTGCGCATATCGCATCTTACGTCGATATGGACAGCGCCTGCTACCGCGAGATGAACGAAGTGGTCCGCGACTGGCTTCGCGTTCTCGAAACCGTCATGCATCCGCAGGGATTCAACTTTGGATCGAACATCGGACGCGTCGGCGGAGCGGGAATTGACTCGCATGTGCACATGCACATCGTTCCGCGCTGGAACGGCGACGCGAATTTCATGCCGGTCATTGCGGACACAAAAGTGATCTCTGAATCCATGGAAGACACCCTGCACAAACTGCGTGCCGGCTTCCATGCGCTTCCGACCCGTTTTTCCGATCACCTCTGATCCTTTTCGAATATCTGGAAGGAGCACATATGTCTGATAACGCATCCCGCAATCTTCTGCTCGGTTTTCTCTCCGGCGCACTCGTCGGCGGCGTCGTTGCGCTGCTCTACGCCCCCAAGACCGGAAAAGAGCTCCGCGGCGATCTCGCCGTCAAGGGCGGCAAAGTGGCCGAGGACGTCGAAGGCTATCTGCAGGACGCCCAGGAGAAAGCGAAAATCATCATCAACGAAGGCAAGGACAAGTCCGCCGCCCTCATCAGCGATGCCAAGAAAAAAGCCGACACACTGCTGCAGGACGCCGAGTCCATTCTCGGTGGAGCGCGGCAGCGCGTCAGCGATGAAAGCGACAAGCTCAAAACGGCCGTGAAGGCCGGTGTCGACGCATACAAGGACGAACGCGACAAGGGCAAGCAGGCACCCTCGGCCTGATCCCTCTTGTATCAATCATCGAAGGAGGCCCCGTGGCCACCTTGCAGAACGTATTGCTCATCCTGCTGTCCGTCGGCGGTGTGGTGCTCATCATCATCCTGACCGTCGTGCTCCTGCGCATTGCCCGCCTCCTTCAGCAGGCAACCGAAGACTTGCGGCGCATCGGTGACGAAACGGTTCCGACACTCAAGCGCCTGCAGCAGGTCGCCGATCGCACGGACGAAGCCCTCACCGTCATAACCGACAATCGGGCGTCCGTCACGCAGGCGGTGGATAACCTCCGCAAAGTGACGGAAAACATTTACCGCCTCGAAAACATCCTTCAGGAACAGGTCGAACCTGCTGTCACCGGGATCGCACAGCGACTGGCCGGCTTCCGCAGGGGAATTGACACGTTCCTTGAAACCTATCGGAATCGGCGGTGACGACGACGGCACAGGACGCCACGGAGGCGAGGAAATCTCCGCTTCAGCTGCTGATCCGCACGATGCGAATCCGGCAATGGACGAAGAACGTCTTCGTTCTCTCCCCCCTGCTTTTCTCGAAGCATCTGTTTGATTATCACATCGTGCTGCATGCGATTGCGGGATTCTTTCTTTTCTCGATGATCGCGAGTGCCATTTATGTGCTCAACGACATCGTCGATGCCCGCATCGATCGGCAGCACCCGGTCAAACGGTTGCGCCCGATCGCGTCTGGAGCGCTTTCCACACGGTTCGCGATGAGCGCGGTGGCGTTTCTCGTGCCCGTGACACTGCTGCTCGCATGGCTCGTTCACAGCGGCTTCGCCATCGTCCTGGCCGTTTATTTCGTGCTCAACGTCGTGTATTCGTACGCACTCAAGAAAGCCGTCATCATTGATGTGATGACCATCGCGGCATCCTTCGTCCTGCGCATCGTCGCGGGTGCGGTCATCATCGATGTCCCGATCTCCGAATGGCTGCTGATATGCACATCGCTGCTCGCACTCTTTCTCGGCTTCAGCAAGCGCAGGCACGAAATCACCATACTGGAGAAGGATGCGCATGTGCACCGTCCGGTGCTGATGGAATACAGCACGTATTTTCTCGACCAGATGATCTCCCTGGTGACAGCATCGACGCTCATCTGCTACATCCTGTACACCGTCGCGCCTGAAACCGTAGACAAATTCGGGAAGGGACTGCTCTTCACCGCCCCCTTTGTTCTCTACGGGCTCTTCCGTTATTACTATCTCGTACATCAGAAAAACACTGGCGGCGATCCGACGACGGAATTCCTGACAGACAAAGCCCTGCTCGGCAACGTCGCCCTCTGGGCCGTCACCGTGATCGTCATCATTTACATGACCTAGAAAGCACTATGAAAAGTAAAGTTGCCGTCCTCCACACCACTCCGGAAACCGTGCTCGAGGACAACATCCGACTGATGGAAATGGCCGGGATGAAAGACACCCTGGACCCTTCCGCCACGACGATACTCAAGGACAATATCAGCTGGCATTTCCCCTTCCCCGGTGCGAACACCACTCCCTGGCAGATGGAAGGGGTCGTGCAGGCCCTTCGCGGCAACGGCTATCGCGACATCACCTGCGTGCAGAACAAAACCGTCGTCACCGATGCGTTCAAAGGTGAAGATCTCAATGGCTATGTCCCCATCTTCAAGGAGTACGACATCCCTGTACTCTTCAATTTCAAGGATGAGGACATGACGTGGGTGAAATACGAACCGAAAGCGGAGATGCTCGTTCTGCCACGCATTTACCCTGAAGGCATATACATTCCCGACTATTTCTTCGGTAAAAACATCATTCATCTCCCCACGGTCAAGTGCCACATTTACACGACCACCACGGGCGCAATGAAAAACGCCTTCGGCGGCCTGCTCAATACGAAACGCCACTACACGCATTCGTGGATACATGAAACCCTGGTCGATTTGCTCGCCATTCAAAAGGAAATTCACAGCGGCGTGTTTGCCGTGATGGACGGAACAACGGCCGGCAACGGTCCCGGTCCCCGCACCATGTTCCCTGTCATCAAGGATGTCATCCTCGCGAGTGCGGACCAGGTCGCGATCGATGCGGTCGCCGCGAAAATGATGGGCTTCGACCCCCTCAGCGACCTCAAGTATGTCCGCCTCGCCCACGACCGCGGCCTCGGAACCGGAGATGTTCGTGACATCGAAATCGTGGGTGACGACATCAGCAACGAGAGCTGGGGATTTGAAGTGGGAGACAACGGCGCGAGCCGCGTGGGTGATCTGCTCTGGTTCGGCCCTCTCAAGGGAATTCAGAAACTTTTCTTCCACACACCGCTCGTTCACATGTTCGTCGCGGGCTCGGAAGTGTACCACGACTACTACCGCTGGCCGATCAAGGACAGCAAGGTATTCGCAGAGTGGAAAAAGAATACGTCGTGGGGAAATCTCTTTGAAACCTACATGAAAGAGGGTGTGCTGGGCGGTCCCGTCCGCGACTGAGTCTACCCCTCTTCCGCCATCGCAAGGGTGAAGGTGAACGTGCTGCCTTCACCCTTCGTCGATTCTACGTGTAACTCCTGCCCGTGCAGACTCACCAGTTCCCTGCACAGTATCAGACCGAGTCCCGACCCTTTCTCCTTCTCCGTCCCGGGAGTGCTCTTCGTCTGCGTGATATCGAACAACCCTTCCAGCCTCTTCTCGTCCATCCCGACACCGGTGTCCTGCACCGAAACGTACACGGTGCGTGCATCCACACGCTGCATGACCGTCACACTAATCCTGCCGTCACGCGGCGTGTACTTGATTGCGTTTGAAATGAGATTGCGCGCGACAGTGGAAATCATGTTCCGGTCCGCGTACACATTGATTTGCGAGTTGTCTACACGGAGAGTGATCTGTTTCTGCTCCGCCTGCGAACGAAGGAGATTGTACGTCCGTTCCAGCACGGAGGCCAGATCAAAAACTTCCGGATTGTACTGTATGGTGCCGAGCTGTATCCGTGACCATTCGAGGAGGTTTTCAAGCAGCACGTACACGCCCTTGCCCGTGTGCTGCATCTCACGAAACAGCGTCTTCACATCGGCTGTCTCGATCTCCGTGATGTTTTCAGACACGTACTCTGCGATGCTCATGAAGCTTCCGAGAGGTCCGCGAAGATCATGCGCGATGATGGAGAAGAACTTGTCCTTGTCCCGTATCGTCTGGCGCAGTTCCTCCTGGGATTTGCGCAGCGCGAGATGGGTGGCCACCCGAGCCAGGAGTTCCTGCCGATGGAACGGCTTGGTGACGTAGTCCACCGCTCCGAGCGAAAATCCCTTCACGATATCCTCCGCGTCGGTGCGTGCTGTCAGGAAGATCACGGGAATGTCGGCCGTTGCAGCATTCTCCTTCAAACGCTTGCACGTGTCGAAACCATCAAGTTCCGGCATCATGATATCGAGCAGAATCAGATCGGGATGAAGCTCCTCCGCTATGGCGAGCGCCTGCTTTCCGCTGACAGCAGCCGAAATTTCATAGTCCGCTTCACGCAGGAAACTTCCCAGCACCTGAAGGTTTTTGGATACGTCGTCAACGATGAGCAGAAGCGGTCTGGATCGCTGCATAACACACACCGGAATGAATGGAATATCAGGCTTCGCGGCACTGTTCGTGCAGTTGCTGCACGTGAACAGCGAATTGTTCTAATGTACGCGGGATGCGTTCCATATCAAAGTTCGCGGTCTCCCTGAGAAGGCGCGCACTCCACTGCATCAAAGGTGCATACCGTGCGGTCGCCGCCGCCGACTGCACGTCTGCCGCCAATGCTTCCATTTCCTGAATGTGATAGTTCCGGGAAACCTTTTCCCATCGCTGATGGAACTCCTTCTCCAGCGTTTCCAGCAGATGGCAGAGCCGTCTGCGCCTTTCAGGTGTAAGTTCTTCCTCAGAAGGGACGCCTTCAGGAATTTCAGCGTCATCGATATGAAGTGCATTCTGTTCTGTCGGCCGAGGAGAAGTGCGCCGTTGTTCCTGACTCGCTCCCTCAGCGCACTTGATATCGGGCAATGTGACACGGAACACGCTGCCCTGACCGAGCTTGCTCTCGACATGAATCTCACCACCCATGATCTCGAGAAGCCTGCGCGTGATGGCGAGCCCGAGGCCGGTTCCGTGCACGTCTGCACTGCGCGTCCTGCGCGCCTGACGGAACGGTTCGAAAATGATCTCCTGCTGCGAAGGCGAAATACCGATGCCGCTGTCCTTCACCGCGATTGATATCGTGCATCGATCCGCATGCCGCGCTGAAAGCATGGCTTCGACACTGATCGATCCGGCATCTGTGTATTTCACCGCATTGCCGATGAGATTGAACAGGATCTGTCGTGTGCGGAGTTCATCAAGATACAGGGTGTCCGGGATACGTTCATCGTACCGGAGCGCAAAGGACAGGTGTTTCTTCCGCACCTGGAATTCAAACACCTGTTCGACCTCGCGAAGCAGCGCGTGCAGGTCCACCGCGGCAAGCTCCAGTTCGATGCGCCCGGCTTCGATCTTCGAAAGATCGAGGATATCGTTGATCAGGCGCAGCAGGTTGTTCCCGGACAGTTCAATGCTTCGAAGATGACCGCGTTGCTGTTCGTCGGTAACCTTGTCTGAGAGAATTTCCGAGAAGCCGAGAATGGCGTTCATCGGTGTGCGTATCTCATGACTGAGATGCGCGAGGAACTCTGTCTTCGTCGCGTTCGCCCTGTACGCATCCTCTTCCGCTCGCTTTCGCTCTTCAATTTCCTGCAAAAGGGACGCATTTGAATGACGCAGTTCAGCGGTCCTCTCTTCCACTGTGTTCGCAAGCTGCACTTCCTGCTTGCGGACGATTGCCACGCGCCAGCGGAACACGGCCATGGCGGCGAGAAGAACGATCGTCGCAATGAGCAAGCGAAACCACCAGGTGCCCCAGTACGGCGGCAGCACGTGAAGGTGCAGGACAGCCCCGCTCGTATTCCATACGCCGTCGTTGTTGGAGCCGACTACGTGCAGACGGTATTCCCCGGGCGACAGCGCAACGAAGGTGATCCGGCGGTTGTGTCCGGCGTCGATCCAGTGATCGTGCAGGCCTTCGAGCCGGTATCGGTAGCGATTTTTTTCGGCGCGGTAATAGCTCAGCGCAGCGAATTCAAATGTCACCGCATCGCGTGCATAATCCATCTCCAACAGAAGATTGCCGTCCTCGCCGGTGACGGGCAGGACCTCGATGTCGCCGATCTGACAGCGCGTAATCCGAACAGGCGGTACGTAGGGATTCCGCCTGATTGTTTTCGGCATGAAATAGGTCAGCCCATTCACACCGCCGAAGAACATCTCCCCGTCCGCGGATTTGAAATATGCGGAACTGTTGAATTCATCACCCTGCAGGCCGTCAGAAGCATCATAGGTGTTCAGCACCCCCCTGTACCCGTGAAAGCGCACGAGACCGCTGTTCGTACTTATCCAGAACTGTCCGTCCGTGTCCTCGAGTATCGCGTAAATGACATCGTTCGGAAAGCCCTCGTCGATGCCGTAGTGACGGAACGACATGCTCTGACGATCCATTCTGTTCAGTCCGAGTGCGGTCCCGACCCACAGTACTCCCGTGTCATCTTCATACACGCTGTACACGCGGTTGCTGCTCAGGGATCCCTCGTCGTCGGGATCATGAACGAAACGCGTAAAATCGCCTGTGACAGGATCGAACAGACCAAGGCCGCCCCGATCGCTGCCTATCCAGAGGAATCCGTTCCTGTCGATGTGAAGGCAGCGCACCGCGCCCGGATTGATGCTTCCGGGGTTGTCCGGATCATGTATGAAATGCGTGTATTGCTTCTTCTTCGCATCGTAGGAGGAAAGTCCGCGCTCGGTCCCGATCCAGACCGTTCCGTTCCTGTCAACGGTGAGATCGAACACGACGCTGCCATGCAGCCGGGATCTGTCAGGGGTTGAACTGTAGGGTTTGCGCTGAACGAGAAGTGTGCGCATATCGATTCGGTAGAGACCATCCCCTTCGGTGCCCGCGAGCAGTACGCGCCCCGGTTGGTCTGGATCCGGGTGCAGAGCATGAATGATCAGATTGTGCAGTCCGGGTCGTGGCGTATTGAACGGAACGACGTCTCGCTCCTTTGGAAAAACATACACCGCACCGCTCTTCCTGTCATACCGGTTCAGTCCGCCGTACCCTCCGATCCACAACACGCTGTCCGCATCCTGGTAGATGGCGCGAAAACTCTGAATCGAAATGGAATGGGGATCCCGGGGATTGCTTCTGAGCAGGGAAAACGCTTTCGTCGCGGGGGAGGCGAACAGCACGCCATTTCCGTTGAGTCCTATCCAGATGTTTCCGATCCTGTCCTCGTACAGACACCGCACCCCCGTATGGTGCGTGCCGAGCGCAGAGGCGTCGGAAGGAAATCGTGCGATGTGTGATCCGTCACGTTCGATCACGAAAACGCCCATCGCGTCTGTCCCAATCCACAGCCGGTTTCGTGAATCCAGCATAATGTCACGTATGACGCCCTGCATTCGCGCAGGTGACGACGACATGGCGTACACCGTCGTCAGCTCTCCAGATCCGCGGTGCAGCCGCTTGACTTCTGTGGCTGTGGCTATCCAGACCTCATCTTCATCTTTGACAGCGAGCCCTGTAATCTCCGCCGGGAAAACCTCCGTGTCGGTCTGCGCATGGTAACGGATGCGCTCCACGGTTCCGTGATGAATGTTCATCAGGTTCAGAAAATCTCCGGTACCGCCAATCCACAGGTGTGCAGCGTCCGCGCGCTCGATAACACGAATTCTCTCAGTCGACAGACCGTCCGCGCTGAGCGGCGCACTGGAATAATGCGTGGTGCTGCTGTCCGCCGGATCGTAGGCGAACAGGCCCGCACCGTCCGTGCCCACCCAGAGCACGCCGCGACTGTCGAAGCACAAAGCGTTGATCACGCTGCTTCCGGGCTGCAGCCCGGTCGGAACTGCCTGCGGCATCCGTCGCATTACTCGCGTCGAGGGATCATAGCAGTGCACGCCGCCACCACGGGTTCCGATCCATATTCTCCCGGCGTCATCCTCGGCGAGCGCCGAAACGGCGTTGTCACTGAGGGAAAACTGATTTCCCGATTCGTTCCGGTGCTCTTCGAACACATACCCGTCGAAGCGGTTGAGTCCGTCGCCGGTGGCGAACCATATGAAACCCGCACTGTCGTGAAGGACGTCGTAGACGACCCCCTGCGAGAGCCCGTCCTCTACGGTCAGCTGGTCGAAGCGATAGTCCCGCAGCGTTTGCGCTGCTGCGCCGGTGGCCATGAGCAGCAATGCGCACAACAGCAGCGCACGCGCGGCAGCCCGACTGACAGAGACGTGCCGTGCGCGCAGCATGCGATATGGTGTGCGGACAGTGGCCATGAATATGGCGCCGGGCGGTGCACACCGCCCGGCACAGATCAGACGATGAGGCTTTTCATGAAATCACGAGCGGAATACTGTTCTGCGCTGTAGATGATTTCCTTTTTTCCCTGCAGCGCATCCGGCTGCAGCAGCTTGGAAGCGAGCGCCGCAAACTTGTTGTCGAGATCTTCCTGCGTCATCGGCTCCCGCGGATCACCCTTCGGATACTCCAGGTATTCCTCGAACTCCTTGCCTTCCGTGGTTCGGATCACCACACGCGAGGGCTGTTTGGCCGGGAACATGCGCTCGAATTCATCCGACGCCTCTCCCTTGATTTTGTCGATCACCTCCCAGATCCGCGGATCTTTCAGCTTCTCGTCGGAGAACGACTGCGTGGTGATCTTGTGATCCACGAGACAGGCAGCGATACAATACGGAAGTGAATGGTCCGCGGTCTCGCGCGAGTCCGGCCGGTATTTGTGCGGATCGAAAAGAATATCGCAGGCACGTGCGATGGTGGTGACACGCACTTCTTCGATGCGGTCGTAGCTGATACTGTTTTCGGTCACCAGTTTGAGCACGCAGCTCAGGTGCGTGTGTGTCAGCGCCTCCGTCGGAAACGCCTTCATGCTGCACTCCAGGATCTTCCAGCCTTCGCCGAGACCGCCAAGCAGCTTCTCCATGTCCCAGTCGGGACCGAAGACGTCCATGAATCCTTCCTTGCCCTCGAATACCGCTT
>CAJXSA010000126.1 GCA_913060595.1 uncultured Ignavibacteria bacterium | reverse complement strand
TGTCACCGACCACATACCCGAGATACAGAAGGATGCCGTTCCACAGCAGGGCGCTGACAGCGGACAGCAGCGTTGTCTTGAGCAGGTCCATCTCCGCGATGCCCGTGCAGAAACTGATCACCGCCCGCGTGCCTGCGAGGAAGCGGTTGCCCGCCACCACCCAGTACCCGTAGTGACGGAACCATGCCTGTACGCGGTGCACGACGTCGACCGAAACGAAGGGAATGCGACCGGTCTCCAGCCATCGGTCGCCGAACTTGTCGCCGATCCAGTACATCGACATGAAACCGAGCGTGCTGCCTGCGGTGGCGAGCAGCACGGTGACGACGGCGCTGCCGGTGCCGATGGCCACGAGCGATCCCGCGAACACAACGATGACGTCACTCGGGAACGGGGGGAAAATGTTTTCGATGTACGCGATGCCGAACACGGCCGCGTAAATCCAGATGACATCGAGACGGGAGAGCGTCGCGACGATCTCTTCGAGTCCTCCCATCACGGTTTCCTTCCGAGCAGCACGACGGCGTGGGCGGCACTTCCTTCCTCCCTGCCGGTGAAACCGATGCGCTCTCCGGTGGTCGCTTTCAGGGACACCCTGTCCACGCCTGCGCCGAGCGCCTGCGCGATGTTCTCGCGCATCGCCGGCTTGTACGGCAGAATCTTCGGCCGCTCGAGTATGAGCGTCATATCCGCATTGACCACTTCCCAGCCGCGCTCGTCGATGAGACGCATGCAGGCACGTGTCAGCTCCATGCTCGAAACGCCGCGCCATTCCGGATCCGTGTCCGGGAAATGTTCCCCGATGTCCCCGAGCGCGAGAGCCCCGAGCATCGCGTCACAGAGCGCGTGCAGCAGCACGTCGCCGTCGGAATGCGCGACCGTGCCGCGCGCGGACGGTATGCGGACGCCACCGAGGACCAGGGTTTCTCCCTCGGCGAGGCGGTGCACATCGTAGCCGTAGCCGATGCGGAAGTCCTGAGCGCTCATACCCGTATCTCGAATGTGTTGTACATTTCATCTTCCTCATGCCAGTCCACGCGCAGACCGCGCACATACGCAGAACGCGGACCGACGCGAAGTTCCGCAAGGAAATCGTCGAGCGCCCCCTGCGTTCCCTGCGCGCGCACCTCCACGTCACCGGTGTATGCGTTGCGAACGAAGCCGCGCACCTCGAGCGAGCGTGCGCGCTGCAGGACGAAGTACCGGAAGCCAACGCCCTGCACGAGTCCCGATATGCGGCAATGCATGGTTTTCATCACGGGAAAAATACGAAAAAAAGCGTAGGCCGGAAGTCCCCCGCTGCCTGCAGCGGACGCTGTGCCGCCAGACCCGGTGCACGCCCGCATCCCTTTTCAAACTCGGTGGCAGTGTCTATCTTATCGCTTGCGATCCGCAACAACGGTACAGGAGCATGCACAGACGATTATTTCTCCAGAGCACAGCAGCAGCAGGCGCCGTCGCCTTGCTGCCTCAGCGCGCCGTTCGCAGCGCATCGCGCCGCGCGTCCGCACCCGGCGCAATGGAAAACGACTGGCTCGAAGACGCTGTGGCCGTCGCGATGTCCCGCGGTGCCACGTACGCCGAGATTCTCATGCGCGACGAGCGGCGGTCGAGCATTCAGCTGCGCAAAGAGGATGTGCACGCCCTTTCGGACAGCAGAGAACAGGGTGTCGTCCTGCGCGTGTTCAAACGCGGCGCCTGGGGAGCTGCCGCCGTCTCGGTTTGGAATCACGGCACACCCGGCATGCTCGCACAGCGCGCCTGTGACGCCGCAGAAGCCATGGCGCAGTTTTCGAAAACGACATTCGTTCCCGGATCACGAGCGACGGATGCTGCCCTGCGCTGGGAGAGTGAATGTCGCATCAATCCCTTCGATGTCCCCGAGAAGGAAAAAATAGATTTCCTTCGTTCCCTGACGGAAAAACCGCTGAAGATCACGCAGATTCCTTTCGCGGTTGCCAATCTTTTCACCCAGCAGACGGACAGCATCCTGCGAAATTCCCTCGGCGCGGACATCCGGCAGCGGCAGGTCGTGACCTACCCGAATTTCGCCGTCACCGCGTTTCACCAGAAATATCGCCGGATGGACAGCCGGAGCAGCAGTCTCGAAGCGCTCGCCGCGGGCTGGGAAGTCACCGAGCGGAACTTCACCAGCGATCTCGAAACCGCCATGCAGGAAGTGCTGCAGACACAGACCGCCGATCCCGTCGCGGAAGGCAGCTACCGCCTCGTCGTCCATCCCAGCGTGCTGTGGGACATTCTCTTCGACACTCTCCTGCCGCATCTCGACGCGCGCCGCGTGCTCGGACTCGACGGCGGTCGTCCCGGGGACCAATGGATACGTCCCGGGGACATCGGGCACAAGCGCATCGGCTCTCCCCTGCTGAATCTTGTCGCCGACATGACGCTCCGCGGGGGACTCGCCACCGCGGGCTGGGATGATACGGGGCGCCCTGCGGGACGCGTGCCTCTCGTGGAAGAAGGCGTGCTGCGCCGACTTCCGGGGGACGACACGCTCGCGGGACTCGACGCATCGGCACGCTTCCCGGTGACGCGCAGCGCGCACTGGAGCAGCGCTCCCGGCCCGGCGATGCCCAATGTGGTCATGGCCGAAGGAAAGGACGGCACCCTTGCCGACATCATCGCGGGCGTGGACAACGGCCTCTTCATCAAGGGACGCGGGAGCATCGTGACAAATCCCCAGCGGACATTGTTCCGCGTCAAGCCGCAGATGGCATGGATGATACGCGGGGGCAGCATTGCCGAGGTCGTTCGCGGCGTTGAGGTGGAGACTTCCGTCGAGCAGTTCTGGAATGCGCTCGTCGCGGTCGGCGCCGGGCGGGAGACCATGACCGCAGGTGAGCTGTTCCCCTCGCGCGTGGACGGACTCTGGTCCGCCCCCTTTTCGGTCTCCGCTCCGCCCGCCCTGTTCACCGACATTCCCGTGTACCCTGCCAGGGAGCAGCGATGAAAGCGATGACAAGAAAACGTGCCGAGGAAGTGCTGTCGATCGCCGTGCAGCATGGCGATGCGGACGAAGTGTACGCCGTGCTTCGCAGCGCGGACGGCAGCGCCTTCCCTGTGACGAACAACAGTGTCGGTCTCCCTCAGTTTACCACCGACGCTTCCGTGCAACTCTCCGTTCGTGTCGGCAAACGATACATGACGGTGCAGACAAACGACCTGACACCGGATGGATTGCGTGCCGCGCTCGACCGCGCGGTCGAGCAGGCGCGACAGATGCCGCCTTCGGAAGAGGCATATGATTTTCCCGGTCCGGCCGAGCAGCTTTCGCCCCCGCTCGTGGACGCGGCCTTCGACGATGTCAATGCAGGTCTCGATCCTTTGCTGCTGGCGGAACTGCGCGAGCGGGCGCTGTCCGCGGGCATGCGCCTGACCGGCAGCGCAACCGCGACGCGCTCATCGCTAGCCGTGGCCTCCTCCTCCGGACTGTTCATGCACCAGGAATCCACGCTGTTCCACGGCCGCTTCCGTGTGTATTCGGATGACGGATGGAGCACGTCGCTCGGGGAGCATTACGCATCCTCCCCGCAGCACGACGCGCTGCTCGCCGCGGTGGACACCGCGATTGCGAAATGCCGTGCGTGGGCCGATCCCGTCGCCCTGCAGCCCTCCCGCCTGACGACGGTATTCGAACCGCGCGCTCTCGCCGGCATGCTCCAGCATCTGCTGCCGCAGTTTTCCGCACGTGCCATAGAAAATGACCAGAGCTTTCTGCGCCGCCTCGACGGCTCGTCCTTCGTCGGAAGCAAACTGTTCGACGAACGCATCTCCCTGCATTCCGATCCCATGTCCGCGTCCCTGCCCTCGATGCCCTTCACAGCGGACGGCCTCCCGGTACGTGAGACCACCTGGGTGCGAAACGGCGTCATCGAGTCCGTCACACGTGACCGCTTCTCAGGCGCTCCCGCCCTCGCCTCGCCGACCAATCTCCTCATGCAGGGCGGCTCGGCAACCCCGGAAGAGCTGATCGGAGGAGTGGACCGCGGCCTGCTTGTGAGCGGATTCGCGAATCTCACCGTCATCGACCCGAAAAACTGCCTGCTCACCGGATCAACACGGGACGGACTGTTTCTCATCGAAAACGGTGCCATCACCCGCGGCGTGCGAAACCTCCTCGTTCGCGAGACTCCGGTGTACGTATTCAAGGAGGTCGAGGAAATGAGCCCCGCAGAGCGCACGTCACCATCCGAGAGCTATTTCCCCATGCTTCTCCCCCACATTCGCGTCAAGGATGTCCTCTACGGCGCTCCCACGGGCATGATTTGACACCGCGAAATCCATTCAGACACGGATTTTTGCAGAAAAAGACGATTTAACACATGTTAAAATTATTTTTTAACATGTGTTAAAATTCATTTTCAGCTGTTTTTCCGCTTTTTCGAGGCTGTGCGGAGGCCGTAGAGCTCTGAAAAGAGCAGTCCGGCGAACATGACGACGGCGCCAGTGATTTCCAGCGCATTCATTGTTTCGAACAGGATGATATACGCCAGGAGCGCCGCGAAGACGGGTTCCATCGTGAAAATGATCGCCGCCTTCGTGGGGGTGGTTTCCCTCTGATATTTCGACTGGACGAAAATCGCTATCGTGGATGCGAAAAAGGCGAGGTAGATCACGGCGCCGAGTGATTCGGTGGAGAGTGCGATCTCGCCATGCGAGAAAAACGGTGCGGCGGAAAAGCCGATCACCGCAGTGACGACGAACTGGTAGAATACGATTTCACGGTCGAAGCGTTGCTTGGTGAACACATCCAGATAGACGATGTAGAACGCAAAAATGACGGCGCAGATGAGGATGAGCATATCACCGAAGTTGAACTCCCCGGCTGCAGGAGAGGTGAACAGCCACAATCCCGCGGCGACGATGAGAACGCCGATGCCGTTGCCGAGCGAGGGCCGTTTGCGTTCTATCAGCAGCTGGAGGATGGGAGTGAACACGACCATGGTGCCGGTGAGGAACCCGGCCTTCCCTGCGGAGGTATAGAGGAGCCCCACGGTCTGAAACGCGAAGCCCAGTCCGAGCATCACCCCGAGCAGCAGGCCGGCGCGCAGCGATTCCCGCGAAGTTGTTTTGATGTCTTTCCATGTATAGATTCCCACCATGAGCGCCGCGAGCGTGAAACGCATGCCCTGCAGCATCAGCGGAGGAAGGTCCACCAATGCCAGTTTCGTCACCGAAAAGGTCGATCCCCAGATGAGAGTAATAGCTAACAGGTACCGGTCGGCGCGGGGAAAAAGGCTGCGATGTTCTGTCTGTTCTGTCATGCTCGTGCTGCTAGTGTTCGGAGCCTGCGGCGGCGGCGGCAAGGAGCCGCTTTCCGAGGGAACCTTCCGGCATATTTACGGTGAAATCATTTACAAGGCGGAACTGTATCGCGGCGACACCCTGCGCCTGCAGCGGGAATTCGACTCCCTGCTGACCGCCCACGGGACCGACACGACGGAACTCTTCGCCATGGCGCGCGAGATTGCAACCGACCGGGAGCGTGTCGAGGAACTGTACCGCGTGACGATCGAGCGCTTTGAACGCCTCTCCAGCGGACCGGACTCCACCGCCGCGGATTCGACCATGGCTTCCGGCGAGGAAGCGTACTAGCTCTCCTTTCGCTCCAGTCCGTATTTGTTGATCTTCTTGTACAGATGGCTGCGCTGAATGCCAAGTTCATCCGCAGTGCGGCTGACATTCCAGTCAAAGTGCTCGAGCTGACGACGCAGGAACATCTCTTCCGTGCGATCCTTGAACTCCTGGAAAGTCAGGTCCATCGACAGCGTGTCGTCCAGGGCCCCGGGACCGCCGACCACATAGCGCGCGATGTCATCCGCACGGATGGTCTCCGCGACCATGATGGCGAGGCGTTCGACGACGTTCCGCAGTTCGCGCACATTTCCCGACCAGGCCATGTCCTGCAGTTTCCGCACGGCCGCCTCGTCGATTCCTCGGGGCGGAAGCTTGTTCTTCCGGCAGGTCTCGTCGAGGAAGAAGCGGATGAGCGGAGGGATGTCGTCGCGTCGCTCCCGAAGGGGCGGAACGTGGATGGGAATGACATTGAGTCGGTGGAAAAGGTCTTCCCGGAAGTTGCCCTCCTTAATCTCCAGGCCGAGTTCCTTGTTCGTCGCGGCGATCACACGCACGTCCACGTTGATGCGCCGGTTTCCACCGACGCGCTCGAACGCGCCTTCCTCGAGAACGCGCAGCACCTTCGCCTGTGCGGAGAGGCTCATATCCCCGATTTCATCGAGAAGCAGCGTGCCGCCGTCCGCCTGCTCGAATTTCCCGATGCGCTGTCCCGTCGCACCGGTGAATGCGCCTTTCTCATGGCCGAACAGCTCGGATTCAATGAGCTCCTGCGGGATCGCCGCACAGTTCACCTCGACCATCTCACGCTCGCTGCGGGCGCTCTGCCGGTGCAGTGCGCGCGCGACGAGTTCCTTTCCCGTTCCGTTTTCCCCCGTGATGAGCACATACGCTTCCGTCGGAGCGACGCGGGCGATGGTGTCCTTGAGCGCTTTCA
The DNA here is from genome assembly GCA_913060595.1 of uncultured Ignavibacteria bacterium. GTDB lineage: Bacteria > Bacteroidota > Ignavibacteria > SZUA-365 > SZUA-365 > BM516. The sequence goes on along the minus strand of CAJXSA010000126.1, from coordinate 3,337 downwards.
TGGACGGCGTGGAGCCGACCATCTCATCCGGTCCCTCTATCTCCTCGCGCATGCGTATGTTCTCCCGCAGCAGCGAAGTCTGCCGCAGCGCGTTGCGTATGGTGATGAGGATTTTTTCGCGATCCGGCGGCTTTGTCAAAAAGTCGAACGCGCCTTTTTTCGTGGCCTCCACGGCAGTTTCTATGGTGCCGTGTCCGGTGAGAAGAATGACAGGAATATGCGCATGTGTGGCTTTCAGCCGTTCGAGCGTCTCCATGCCGTCGAGACCGGACATCTTGACATCGAGTATGACGGCGTCCGGGCGGATGTCGTCAATCTGTTTGATCGCCTTCATTCCGCTGTCAACGTCAGAGACGTCGTAGCCTTCGTACTCGAGAGTCATGCGCAGCGTGTCCCTGATGCTGCGTTCATCGTCAACGAGGAGGATTCTGTGTTTCAGCGCAGTGCTCATCTGTATTGAGTCCGAGTTTGAGGATTTCCGATGGCCGCACGTCCCTCTGCTGCTGCAGCTGCCGTGCGAAACAGACGCCGAGCCTGTTGATGGCGATGTCCCGCGGGTCACGGGCTCCCTCGAGCTTGAAGACTGCTTCGCTCAACTCGAGCAGTTCCCCCGCGGCGACGACGAGGTCCGGCGTGCGCGTGACCAGCTGCAGCCAGGCGGAACCGAAAAAATGCGGCAGCTTGTCACGGTCGAGTCCCCGAGGGGAATCGGCGAAAAGCTTGCCGGGCAGCCGTGCCATCCGGCGGTTGTACGCCGCCTTGCTCTCGGTCGAAACCGGAACGCGCAGACCGATTCCGAGCAGCGGGATGCGTGCGGGAAACGTATGATACGGCAGCGTCGCCCATGCGCATGCGAGCATCGCCCGAACGGCATCACCCTCGGCAAGATACACAGCACGCGCATAAATCTCATCCACGCGGCGCAGATCTGCTTCCCTGCTCCGCTCCTGCAGCGGAAGCGAGCTGATGTGTGCGCGGAGATCATAAATCAAATTGAGTTCAACCGGAAGCAGCCAGCGTCGCAGCACCGTCCATGCGCCGGAGAACCAGCCACTTTCCTTCGACGCGCGAAGGGAATCGTCCGCGTGCGAGCGCACCGCGCCGATTTGGGCGGGGGCGTGCGCTCTGACGACGGATATGAGATTAAACCGCGTGGCCGATGCGCCTGCGTGCGTCGCTACGGATGGGAACTGCGGTGGCGGATTTCCGGCCGGCAGGACGAAGAAGAGAACACAGCATATGCGGAGGCAGAAGTGCGGCATGCGCTCATGTCTGAATGACGCCGGGGTTGAACTGCGGGATTTCCGGGTTGTTGTTCGCCACGGCGATGCTGTAGGAAATCACCTCGCGCGTGTCCGCGGGGTCTATGATGCCGTCGATCCACAGACGGGCAGCAGCATAATAGGGACTTGTCTGGCTGTCGTAGCGGTCCTGAATGTGTGAGAGCTGTTTCTGCTTCTCTTCCTCCGTGATCTCCTGACCTGCACGTTTGAGCTGGCCGAGACGGATTTCGAGCAGGGTTTTGCTCGCCTGGGCGCCTCCCATCACGGCGATCTGCGCCGAGGGCCAGGCGAAAATGAAGCGAGGATCATAGGCCTTTCCGCACATGGCGTAATTTCCGGCCCCGTAACTGTTGCCGGTGATGATGGTTATTTTCGGCACGGTCGAATTGGCCACGGCGTTGACCATTTTCGCTCCGTCCTTGATAATGCCCCCGTGCTCGGCGCGGCTGCCGATCATGAATCCCGTGACGTCCTGCAGGAACACGAGCGGGATTTTTTTCTGATTGCAGTTGAGGATGAAGCGTGTCGCCTTGTCGGCGCTGTCGCTGTAGATGACGCCCCCGATCTGCATTTCCCCCTTGCCGTCGCGGACGATGCTGCGCTGATTGGCCACGATGCCGACCGCCCAGCCGTCGATGCGCGCGTAGGCGCACACGAGGGAACGACCGTAGTCCGCCTTGTACTCGACGAACTCGTTGTCGTCCACGATACATGAAAGCAGGGCGTGCACGTCGTATGGTTTCGACCGGTCTTTCGGCACGATGCCGTAGATGTCTTGAGCAGGTCGCGCCGGCTCGACGGCGGCGATGCGGCTGAAACCGGCGTGTCCCCTGTTCCCGAGCTTTGAGACCAGGTCACGGATCGTGCGCAGTGCGGTTGCGTCGTCCGGCATGCGATAGTCCGTCACACCGCTGAGCTCGCTGTGCACGCGCGCCCCCCCGAGCTCCTCGTTCTCGATCGCCTCCCCGATGGCGGACTTGACCAGGTGCGATCCGGCGAGGAACACCGTTCCTGTTCCTTCCACGATCAGCGCTTCGTCGCTCATGATGGGCAGGTAGGCGCCGCCCGCCACGCAGAAGCCCATGATGGCGGCGATCTGCGGGATGCCCATCGACGACATGATCGCGTTGTTCCGGAAAATGCGTCCGAAATGCTCCTTGTCCGGGAAGATTTCATCCTGCATGGGAAGAAACACCCCGGCGGAGTCGACGAGGTAAATGATGGGAAGACGGTTTTCCATGGCGATTTCCTGCGCGCGCAGGTTTTTCTTTGCCGTGATCGGAAACCATGCCCCGGCTTTCACCGTCGCGTCGTTCGCGACGATCACGCAGTCGCGTCCGTGAATGCGTCCGATGCCGAACACCGTGCCCGCCGACGGGGCGCCGCCGTACTCCTCGTACATTTCCCATGCAGTGAACAGGCCGATTTCCAGGAAATAACTGTCTTCATCGAGCAGCGTGTCGATGCGTTCCCGCGCGGTCATTTTTCCGCGGTCATGATGCCGCGCGGTGGCTTTTTCCCCGCCGCCGGCCTGCACCTGTTTTTCACGGGCATGCAGGACGCGAAGGAGGTTTTTCATTGCGTCTTCATTGACGAGAAACGCGCTGTCGCGTTCCTGAGACTGCTTGGTATTCATCGGCCTTGTGCGTTCGTTGGACGGAGGCTTGAAGATACGCCACAGCCGTCGTGCACACAAATCCCCCCCCGATGCGCGGATTTCCCGCGCGCTGCGCCGGTCTCCGCGCGGTTGCTCGTGGGACGGCGCCGCCGTATCTTGCCCCTGCAGGCATCCTTGAACGGAAACGGCAATCCATGAACGCATCCCCGATACTCGACGTACGCGACCTGACCACCGTGTTCGAGACAGACGAAGGGACTGCGCGTGCGGTCGACGGCGTGTCGTTCACGCTCACCCGGGGTGAGACGCTGGGACTGGTCGGGGAATCCGGCTGCGGAAAAAGCGTCACCGCGATGTCCATCATGCGCCTGATCCGTCCGCCCGGACGCATCGCAGCGGGTGAAATCCTCCTGCACGGACAGGATCTTCGCGCTCT
>CAJXSA010000125.1 GCA_913060595.1 uncultured Ignavibacteria bacterium | reverse complement strand
TGGGCAAGTTGGTGATCGGACAGGAACCCCTGCTGCCGTGCACACCCGCGGGGATACACCAGCTTCTTCTCCGCAGCGGCATCGAAACGGCAGGAAAGCATGTCGTCGTCGTGGGCCGGAGCAACATCGTCGGGAAACCGATCGCCAACATTCTTCTGCAGAAGGCGGCGGGTGCGAATGCCGTAGTCACCGTCGCGCATTCCGCGGCAGGGGACATCGCCGCCTACACCAGGCAGGCGGATATCCTGATCGTCGCGACCGGACGCGTCAACACCGTCACCGCGGACATGGTCAAGGATGGCGTCGTCGTCGTCGACGTGGGGATCAACCGCGTCGAGGACGCATCGCGAGAGAAGGGATATCGCATCGTGGGAGATGTCGACTACGAGGGTGTGGGAGCGAAGGCTGCTGCCATCACCCCCGTGCCGGGAGGCGTTGGTCCGATGACCATTGCCATGCTGATGCAGAACACGCTGAACGCTGCCCGGCGGGCGGCGGACGGCCGGTGACAACCCGAACCAGTTACGTCATTGTCGATAGAGGTGCCTTATGGTAATCGGAATTCTCAAAGAACGTTTTGAAGATGAACAGCGCGTCGCCCTTTCGCCGTTCGGCGTAGAGTCGATCATCCGTTCCGGCGCCCAGGTGGTGATCGAGACGGGAGCGGGCGCGCATGCACGCTTCAGTGACGAGCAGTATCAGAAAGCCGGAGCCACGGTTGCGTATTCAGCGGAAGAAACCGCGGGGCGCGCCGGGCTTGTCCTCAAGGTCATGCCGCCGGAGCAGATAGAGTGGGAGATGCTGACCGAGGGACAGATACTCATGTCCTTTCAGCTGCTCGGCATGGGCAGAAAGAATTTTGTCGAACACATGCTCAAGAACAAGGTGACAGGCGTTGCGTTCGAGCACATGCGCGCGAAGGACGGGAGCTACCCTGTCCTGCGCCTGATGAGTGAAATTTCCGGGCAGGTGGCCGCACAGATCGCGGGCCGATACCTGCGCAGCGATCACGGCGGCCGCGGCGTACTGCTCGGCGGACTCGGGGGCATCGCACCGGCGGCAACGGTCATCATCGGGGCCGGCGCATCGGGCATGGCTGCCGCCCAGGCGATTCTCGGTCTCGGTGGCCAGGTGATCCTGCTCGACGCTGATCTCGACCGCCTGCGCCACGCCGACCTGTACTTCAACAAACGGGTGACCACCGTGATGGCAACCCCGGAGAATCTGCGGCGCGGCTGCCGCATCGCGGACGTCCTCATCACCTCGATATCCATCAATGATCCCGACAGCCATCACATCATCACCGAGGAAATGGTGAAAACGATGAAGCCCGGAGCGGTGGTGGTCGACATCTCCATCAACCAGGGCGGCTGCGTTGAAACGAGCCGGCCGACCACGATCGAGGATCCCGTGTTCGAGAAGCACGGCGTCATCCACTACTGCGTCCCGAACATGCCGTCCGTGGTTGCGCGCACCTCGACCTACGCGCTGACCAACGTTCTGCTGCCTTACCTGCAGGTCGTGCTCTCGGGATTCGACCCGGACCTGTCGACCGATCCCTGTATCCGTTGCGGCGTAACCACGCACGACGGGAAGCCGACGCATTCTATTCTCCGCGACATCTACGGCATGGATGTCGACGCGTATGACTGCTGCCAGTAAAACCGTACATACAAGCGAAGTGACGAGGAAATTCTATGGATTGGATGACCAGTTATCGCAGCAAACTGATGACCGCCCAGGACGCGGTCCAGGTAATCAAATCGGGTGATCATGTTTACATTCACCCGGGCTGCGCGGTACCCGAGACCCTGATTCGGGCCATGGTGGCCCGTGGAGAGGACCTGACCGATGTCAAAGTCGATCACATCCTCACCATCGGGGAATCCGGCTACGTATCAGAAGAAATGCAGGGCCATTTCCGCCACAATGCGCTGTTCATTGGCGGCAATGTCCGCAAAGCCGTCAACGCCGGACTCGCCGATGCAACACACATCTACCTCCACGAGGTGGCCAAGCTGTTTTATGAGAAGATTATTCCCGTGGATGTCGCACTTATTCACGTCTCACCCCCCGACGAGCATGGTTTCTGCAGCTTCGGCGTGGGCGTGGAGATGACGAAGCCCGCCTGTGAGATGGCGAAAACGATTGTTGCGCAGGTCAACCCGAACATGCCGCGCGTGCTGGGCGATTGCTTCATCCACGTGAACAAGATCGACGCCATCGTCGAGATCGACGATCCCATCCGTGAGATGCCCCAGGTCGGTGACATCAGCAGTCCCGAGGAGCAGGAAGTCTACGACAGGATCGGCGGACATATCGCCGAGCTGATCGAGGACGAATCGACCATGCAGATGGGCATCGGCGCCATCCCCGACGCCGTGCTCAATTACCTCGAGAACAAGCGCGACCTCGGCGTGCACACCGAGATGTTCTCTGACGGTGTGATCAAGCTGGTCGAAATGGGCGTGGTGAACAATGAGAAGAAGTCCCTGCACAAGGGAAAGATGGTCGCCAGCTTCGTGCTGGGAACCAAGACCATTTTCGACTTCATCGACAACAACCCCATCGTGGAATTCCACCCGAGCCATTACGTGAACGATCCGTTCATCGTGGCGCAGAACAAGAAGATGGTGGCCATCAATTCCGCCCTGCAGGTCGACCTCACCGGGCAGGTCTGCGCGGACTCCATCGGTCCGCGACTGTACAGCGGATTCGGCGGGCAGGTCGATTTCATCCGCGGCGCCTCGCACAGCGAAGGCGGCAAGCCCATCATCGCGCTGCCCGCAACGGCACGGGGCGGGGAAATCTCCCGTATCGTCCCGCACCTGATACCCGGTGCCGGTGTGACCACGAACCGCGCGGATGTGCACTATGTCGTGACGGAATACGGTGTGGCATCACTGTTCGGGAAGACCGTGCGTCAGCGCGTCAACGAACTTATTCACATCGCGCATCCCCGTTTCCGGGATGAGCTGCGCAGCTACGCCAAGGAAATCAAATACATCTAGTGCTGCTTTAAAGGGAAAGACCGTCCCGTCGCCGGCGGGACGGTCTTTTTCATTGATTTTATGTCGGAAATGCTCGATACTTTTAGCTACCTGTATCGACGATCCTACAACATTCACCCAGGGTATTCATGAAACTCTCGCGGTTATTTTTTGTTGCAGCGCCGCTGCTTGTCCTGTTGGGCACCGCAGCTCCTGTCCATGCGCAGTTCCGCAGCGGGATGCAGGCGGCACCCCCGCCGAGCGTGCTGCATCCGGCCCCGAGCCAATGGTGGATCGGTCCCCTGGCCGGTGCGAATCTCAACAGCCACACGGGCGATTTTGTCACCGACTTCTGTGACTGCGGTTTCGAAGACGGATCGGGTACGGGCATGTCCCTTGGATTGGAAATAGGACACTATCTCTCCAGCACCTTCGCCATTGCGCTCAAGGCGATGTACAGTGATCTGCGGGCCGATTACTCCTACCAGATTCGCGAGGATGCGGAGGTGTTGGGGGAAGGGCTCGTCGAGGACGTGCTGTTCGAGAGACGCAACACGGTCGTTCTCGGGTATTTCATGATTCACCCTGTACTTCAGCTCCACCCGATCCGCGGCCTGTACGTGTTCGCCGGTCCTGCGCTGGGTGTCAGTACCACGGCGACACAGGAATACACCAAGGTCGTCACGGACGAGCGCTTTGACTTTGAGCTCGGCGATTCGGAAACCCGCATCGTCTCACGCGATACCGGGGACCTGCCGCGGGCGGAATCCCTGCGGGCAGATCTGCGATTCGGCGTCGGCGCCAACCTGCGACTGAGCCGTTCGATCCTTTTCGCCCCCGAGGTATCGTACGCGTACCCTCTGACCACGATCTCCGACGACGACAACTGGTCGGCGGAGGCCATCCATCTCATCGGTGTATTCAAATTTGAGATCTGATTGCGCATGAAAAGCACATTGACATATACGTTGCAGACGATTCCAGCCATGATCGCGACAGCACTGCTGCTCAGCGCCTGCGGTGGCATCCCGGCAGGCCAGCTCATGGATCATGATGGTGTCGTGGCGGAGAATCTCGGCGAGGAAGTGAATTCCGAGACCGACGATTACGCGATGTTTCTCCACAGCGACCGCTTGTATTTCACATCCGACCGTCCGACGGCCGAAGGGTACATACAGGGCGACGACCTCTGGTTCACGGACAGGGACAGGGTTGCCTGGAGCAGGTCACTGAATTACGGTGGAAAAGTGAACACGCAGCGGGATGAGGGCGCACCGTTCATCACCGCCGACGGAGAGTGGATCTATTTCGTGATGTGTGACACGGAAGACGGACTCGGAGACTGCGACATCTACGCCGCCCGCATGGATTTCAATGGGAAATGGCAGGAAATCCGAAATCTCGGGGACAAGGTGAATTCGAAGTACTGGGACAGTCAGCCATTTCTCTCGCCCGACGGCGAGTATCTTTATTTCTCTTCCGACCGTCCCGGAGGCGAAGGCGGCTGCGACATCTGGAGGAGCAAGCGTCTGCGCAGCGGACGGTGGGGGACACCCCGCAACCTGGGTGAAGTCGTCAACTCGGGAGGGGATGAAAAGGCGCCGACCATCGCGCCGAATGGTGAGGATCTCTTCTTCACCAGCGACGGTCATCCCGGACTCGGCGGCTACGACCTCTACCGCACGAGGAATGTGAAGCGCAATACCTGGACGCCGCCGCAGAACATCGGCAAACCGTTCAACTCGTCCTACGATGACATGTTTTTCCGCCTGACGCCCCGAGAGGACACCGTGTTCATCGCATCGTCCCGCAAGGGCGGTCGCGGAGAGCTCGACCTTTACGCGGTATGGCCGAATCCGTTCAAGGACAGCACGCGCTACATCTATTACGTTCGCGGCGTGGTGTTCGACACGCTGACCGAAATGGGTATTTCAGGCGCACGGCTGCGCGTGGAACCGGATCGCGGCGCACCGATGACGATCACCGCGAACCGCAACGGCCGCTATGAATTTCGCACCGAACTCGCGCGCGGGTATCGCATTACCGCTTCGGCGGAAGGATACAACGAAGAACGCGTCGATTTCACCGTCCCGGAATTCCTCTACTACAACGAGTACAGAAAGAGCATCGGACTCGCTTCCAACCGTCCCCCGCGCGAAGTTGAGCCGGATGAGGTGATCCCTCCGGATCTCAGCATCACCTATTTCGAGTATGACAGATCCGACGTGCTGCCGGAGTTCCGGGAAGAGCTGCAGGATCTGTACGAAACAGATCTCAAACCGATGCAGGATGAAGGCGTGATGTACACCATCACGCTGGACGCGCATACGGACGATCGCGGCACGGAGGAGTATAACTACAATCTTTCGCGCCGCCGCGGTGCGGCCGTCAGCCGGGTTCTGCGCGACCTCGGCGTTCCTCTTGAGGCGATACGCATCAATGCCTACGGCGAGAGTCGTCCTGCCGCAGCCGAGACCACCGACGAAGCGCGTTCGAAAAACCGCCGCGTGGAGCTGCGCATCGCCAAGGAGTCGCAGCCCTGACATATTTTCGAAAATTCGTGACATTTTCATGTAACGAACCGCCACGCTGATTGTCTATATTCTGGAGCGTATTACCAGCACCAGAAAGAAAGGATACGATTCCCGTGTCTCCTCGATCACGGACAAATGCATGGAGGGGCTGGCTGCGGACAGGCGCGCTGTTCGCACTCCTCGCATTTCAGTCGCCACTGCTTCCCGCCCAGTTCCGCCTTCTCATCGGGCAGCCCGATTTCACGGACTATCCGGAAATCGCGATTCCCTTCGAAATCCAGGACAACACCGCGACCGTCGACTCGATCACTGCAGATGACCTGCAGCTGTGGGAGAACGGTGTGCGCATGCTGCCCATCGAAATCGCCTGTGGCGACCTGAAAACCGCGCAGAAAATCAATTTCTTCTTTCTCATGGATGTCAGTTACAGCATGGCATTCCGCGAGGGGACGAATCGCACGGACTGGGACAGCGTGAAGTGGCGCACGGCGAAATCGGTGTTCATACAGGGCTTCCAGAAACTCCGTGCAGTGGACGAGGGGGCGCTCGCGAGCTTTGCCGGGGACTTTCTCCTCGAACAGGGTTTCACCAACGACAAAAAGCGTCTCGCTGACGCCGCGGCGGGGATGTCACTGCGATCCGGGACTGCGATTTATGATGCCATCGTCACCGCGTCGGGCTATCTCGAACAGCAGGAGGGGAAGAAGGTTATCATCCTGCTCACCGACGGCGTGGACAATCAGTCCTACAACACCAGGCAGAAGGCGATCGAGATCGCCTGGAACCGGGGAGTGCCGGTCTATCCGATCGGACTCGGTTTCTATCCCGATCCGCATGATCCCGACCGGCAGGACATCGACACGCTCAAGAGCATCGCGCAGGGGACGGCGGGGAAAGCCTATTTCGCTCCCACGAGCGAGGATCTCGAGGAGATTTTCTCCGATATCATAGAAAGCATCTATTCCATTGGCTGTGTGCTCCGCTACACGACGGAGGATACCTGCCGCGACGGTGCAACCCGCGTCATCGATGTGCAGGCGGATGTGCAGGGCGTTGTCATGCGGCAGAAGTTCACCTATACGCTGCAGGATCTGCGGTCCCGTCTGCAGCTCGCGCTTGGCTTCCCGGGGACGACGCTTGTCTCCGGGGAAGAGTACACGGTTCCGGTTCTCGCCAGGGGAGAGGTGCGTGACGGTGAGGAAACCTCCTTCGAGACTGTTCTGCGCTACGATCCTGCCGTTGCGGAATTCATGGGACTGGCCGACGACGGAAGCGTGTTTGATCCCGGGGATCTGACGGTCACTGAACCGGTGTTCGGCGAACTGCATATCACGGCGGTCGATGCGCTGCCGCGGCGCGGCGTGACATACGGGGGCGAGGATGCGCTGTTTGCCCTCGAAATGCGTGTTCTGCACCGTTTCATGATAGACACGACGTATTTCGATCTATCCATTCCATCCATGCGGCAGATCTGCGATGTGCTGCCGACTGCGGCCGGCTCGACGATAATCATTCACGGCTGTCCCGCGGAGGTGCAGCTGGGCTTCGATACCACCATTGTCGCAGCGGCCGGCGGAGTCGTTGAAGTCCCCATACTGCTCGATGCGCAGCTCGACCCTGTTCAGCAGCTTTTCTTCGAGTTCGATATCGTTTATGATGCGGACGTATTCACATATGTCGATTTTGACCTGCAGGATGGTATTGCAGAAGGACTCGATGTCACGGTCACCCCGCTGGGGGGCACGCTGCGTGTGCGTGGCGCGGGTGGTGTGCCGCTGACCGGTCGTTCGCGCCTCCTTTTGCTCCGTTTCCGCGCTGCCGAGCTCAAAAACGCACAGCCGGTGTCATTTTCGATCCGTGGCGCCCGGCTGGAACAGGAAGTCCCGGGTGCGGGAATAACCGCGTGTACGCCCTCCGTCACGCTGTTCGGCGCCACCCTGTACGCGGATGGCATCTGCCGTCCCCTGCTTCGTCGCCGGAGCGGTCCCGTGCTCGAGGCGAGTCGACCGAATCCGCTGACCGGGCAGTCTGCAGCGGCACAACTGTATTTCCGTATCGACACTGATCAGAACCTGCGCCTGGAAGTGCTCGATGAGTTTGGTCGGCGCTGTGCCGTGCTCGCCGAAGGACGCCATGCGGCAGGCCGTCACGCGGTCACCTGGACTCCCGGAAACCTTCCCAGCGGTGTGTATCTCGCCGTACTCAGCGCCGACGGGGAGGTACGGACACAAAAGATCATATTGACGAGGTGACAATGCGCCGTTTGCTCTGCGTGACGCTGCTGCTTCTGCTGCCGGTGCTTCTTCCGGCCCAGGGCGGCCCGGGCGTCTCCATACATGAAATAGACCTGACACAGTTTCCGACCGTGCAGCTCAAACTGCGCATCGTCAAACCGCTCGGGGGCACGGTGGACGTTTCCACACGGAACGCACAGCTGAACGAGAACGGCATCCCGCAGCAGGTGGATTATTTCGAATGCCCCAGGGACAGCAGCATTCGGCTCTCGATCGCCATCCTCCTCGATCGCTCCGCCAGCATGGCGCGGGACGCGAACAACGAGGAGGATCCGGACAGTCTGAAAATGAAGGCGGCGAAAGCCGCGATCGGGGCCTTTCTCGACCGCATCGATACGCGCGATGAAGCCGCGATCTTCAGCTTTACCACCGTGGGATTCTTCCTCAATCATGTCTTCACCGTCGAACACGATTTCAGCTCGGATCCCGAATCTCTGAAGCGCTCGCTGGTCCCGATCGTGGCGAATGGAGGGACGCGCATGTGGGACGCCGTGATCGACGCCGTCGATTTGCTGCGTGTACGTACGGGACGCAAAGTGCTTATCCTGGTGACGGACGGGAACGACCGTGGTTTCTTCAATACCCGCGACATCGCGATTCGCTCCGCGGTAGATGAGGGAATACCCGTGTATACCATCGGCATTGGGGAGGACGTCGACGAGGGCGCTCTTTCCGGTCTTGCCAGTGCCACAGGCGGGAGGTTCTTCAGCAGTCCCACGCCATCGACCCTGAACTCGATTTTCACCCAGCTGGGCGCGGAACTGCTCAGCGACGACTGTGTCCTGCGCTACGTTTCCTCGAATCCCTGCCTCGACGGCAGCAGGAGGAACATTGAACTGACACTCACCGGCCTGGGCTTCGCCGCGGAGGCGGACAGCTTCTACACCGTGTCCCGAAGCCTGAACCCTGCCACTGTTGTTGTTGGCTCCGGTCGTAGTGTCGTAGCGAGCGACACCGTTGTGATGCCGGTGAACATCCTGGAGCAGTTCTCCACATCCCAGCCGTTATCTTTCGCGATGACAGTCACTTACGACGCTTCGCTCATGCGCTTCATCGATGTGAATGTTCAGGGGACGATGTTCGCCGGACGGCTCGTGGACGTGCAGGAAACCATGCCCGGTACGCTGCGGATCTCGTTGCAGAACCAACTGCCGCTGTTTCCATCGGGGACCATGTTCGAGCTTCTATTTGCTTCCTACAGCAGGAGCGAGGAGACGGTGACGCAGGTCGAAATCACCGCAGGTGAGGTCATCACGCTCTGTCCCATGGATGTGAGCACGGAAGGCGGGTCGCTCCGCATCGATCCCTGCGAAGAGCAATTTTCCCTGCGGACGGGCTCGTTCGTGGTCGGGGACGGAAACACGGTAGAGATTCCTGTCGTTCTGAGGCCCGGCCTGCGTCCGGGTACGGCGTACAGCTTCCGCATGACGCTTGCGGAGCCGCCGTCGGGACTGCTGTTTGAGGACATCGTGACGGCAGGCACCCTGGCGGAAGCATCCGACATGCTCGTGCAGCCCGTCGGGCAGGGCGGACAGGGTATCAGCATGACGATCACCGGGACAGAGAACACCGACAGTACGCTATTTGTGCTCCGCTACCGGGCGGCTGCCGGTCCGGACGTGCAGAAAATACCCCTTGATATCCTTCTCGGCAGCATCGAAAGCGGATGCAGCATCAGCGCATCCGTCGAACAGCCGCTGGTTCTCGTCGACGGCATATGCCGGCCATTGCTTCGTCGCCGGGCAGCGTCCCTTGCAGTCTCCAACTATCCGAATCCATTTACGGATCGAACGGCGCTGACCCTTTCGATTCCCGCGGACGGACCGGTGCGGCTGCACCTGATGGATACGCAGGGACGGCGGATTCGCACGCTGCTGGATGCAAACCTTCCTGCCGGAACATACGAACACCAGCTTGACGCAGGACAGCTCACACCGGGAGATTACATGGTCGTGCTTCGTTCCGGCGATCGTGAGGTGGCGCGGCGCATCCTTTGCGTGCGGTGAGCGATACTATTTTTTTGCCCAGGCGATGAGTGTTTCCCGCACACCTTCTTCTCCCAGCTGCGGTGTGTCGTAGAGTCCCGCCTCGTTTCGCTGACGCAGCGCCTCGTACAACGAGACGGCGGCCGCCACGGAGACATTGAGGCTTTCCACCATTCCCATCATCGGTATGAAGTAGATTCCGTCGGCACGCGCGCAGGCCTCCTCAGAGACCCCGCGGTGCTCGTTCCCGAGAATGATCGCCGTG
>CAJXSA010000124.1 GCA_913060595.1 uncultured Ignavibacteria bacterium | reverse complement strand
GAGAAGCAGGAGAGCGGTCAGTATCCCAGGAAACAATCGGGCGCCGGCGGCGCGACGGTCAGGCAGCATGCATGTGTACCGGAGTGAGCAAGCGTATTAAGATACGGGAATCCGGAAAAAAAGATGCATCGGATGTCCGGCTTCGTCCGGCTTCGTCCGGCTTCGTCCCGCTTCGCGGGACTACGCCGGGACTACGCCGGGACTCCGGCGGACGCAGAAAATACTGCTATGCGGGTTCGAATAATGCGCAGACGGCGCCGGCGGGGTCGCGCACGACGCAGAAGCGTCCGCTGCCACCGAGGCTGCGGATCTCTGTCAGTGCCTTCCCGCCGTGTGCGCCGCATTTGCGCAGGCTTTCCTCGATGTCGGCGACGGTAATGTAGAGCAGCCACTGGGGCGGAAGCCCCGTGTTCATTCCCCGGGCGTGACAGATGCCCGCGGCCGCGCGGCCGCTGTGCGACTCGTTCATGCTGTAATCTTCGTACTCTCCCATCGGCACAGCTTCCGGCTTCCACCCGACCACCGCGGCATAGAAATCCCGCACCTCCTCCGCGTTTTCTACCGTGAGATCCGTCCATGTGATCGTACCGGGTTTCGCGCGCTCACTCATGTGCATTCCTTCAATGTGATGGTTGTGCGGAAAAAGTACGAAAGGACGCTGCGCAGCACAACCGGCCGCGGCAAAACCGCGACTCTGCCGCTGCCTTTCTTCCGGCGGTGTCCCGACGTATTTTAGGCGGACATGTCCCGCATGCCCGCATATCAATCCGCTTTCCGGCACGGATCGCTGCGCCTGGCGCTGCTGGCCGCCGTCCTGCTGCTGTCCGCGCCGCTGCGTGCGCAGACCGGCACGGAAAACGCGGCGGCCCCGTCACTGCCCGATACGTCCGCGGTTCTGCATGTCGGCATGCTGTCCATCACCGGCAGCGCTGCGATCCCGCGCGCACTGCTGCGCGAGGACATCGACAGCGCGCCGGGAGCGCCGTTCTCGGAAGCAGCGCTGCAGCGGGACATCGCGCGCCTGCTCGATCGCTATGACCGCGCGGGCTATCCCTTCGCCGCGGTGCGCATCGCCGCACTGCAGCTGCGCCGGGCCGGCGACAGCGCGCTGGCGGATATTACGCTGCACATCGACGAGGGACCGCTGCTGCACATCGATGAAATCACCGTCACGGGCAACACCCTGACCGATGCGGATGTCATCGTGCGGGAAGCGCGCATCGAGAAAGGCGCGCGCTACGATGCGGAAATCGTGCGCGACATACGGCGGCGGCTCGAACGGCTTCAGTTTTTCTCGCGCGTCGCAGAGCCTCAGCTCACCCTGCGGGACGACAGCATCGGGGGGCTGCGCATCGCGGTGGAGGAAGGCAGCACCAACCGCTTCGACGGTGTGGTGGGATATCAGCCGGCGCAGGACAGCGAGGAAAGCGGCTACTTCACCGGACTGGTGGACGTGCGCTTCGGAAACCTGTTCGGCACGGGACGTCAGCTCGCCGCTCGCTGGGAACGCGCCACCCGGGAGTCGTCGGAACTCGCGCTGCATTACCTCGAACCCTGGCTCTTCGGTTTCCCGCTCAACATCGCCGTCGGCTTTTTCCAGCGGCAGCAGGACAGCGCCTACGTCCGCCGCGCCGCCGATGCGGAGATCAGCCTGCTCGCCACCACGGACATCACCGTCGCCGCCACGCTGGAAGCCACCGAGGTCATTCCCTCGGTCAACAGCACGCTCACCGGTCTGTACCGCTCGCGCACGCTGGCCGCCGGACTGCAGCTGCGCATCGACACACGGGACGACGTGTACAATCCCCGCAGCGGCATTTTCCTGCGCAACGCATACAGCGGCGGGGACAAAACGTATACCGCACCTGCAGGCGACGACATCAGCGACTTCATACAGCGCATCGAGATCGACGCGGAACACTACCTCGAACTTTTCCCGCGCGTTGTGCTGGCGACTGCGCTGCACGGACGCGAGCTCAGCGGAGACGAACTTGACGCCAGCGACCTGTACCGCGTCGGCGGGGCCAACACGCTGCGCGGCTACCGGGAGGAACAGTTCTCCGGCACACGCTTCGGATGGCTCAACAGCGAACTGCGCTACAGCCTCGGACGTCGCACCTTCGCCTTCGCATTCTTCGATTTTGGCTATATTGAAGTATCCCCCGACAGCGAACGCGGACGCGAGGAAATGACCGCATTTCGCAGCGGCTACGGCCTCGGCGCGCGCATCGAAACCGCGCTCGGCATCATGGGCGTGAGCTACGCCCTTGGCCGCGGCGACGGACTGTCGGAGGGCAAAATTCACTTCGGTCTCATCAACGCGTTCTGATCGTCCGCCCCATGTCTTCCCCCGTCTCCGTTTCCCGATCATCTCCCCGCGGCGCCGCTGCATCGCTGCTGGCACTGATGCGTCCCGTCAACGCCGTCGTGGCCTTCACCGGCATCGCGGCGGCCTGCGTGATCGCCGGTGCGGGCGCAGAGAACTGGGGACGCATCCTCCTTGCGGCGCTCGCCGGCACGTTGGCCGCATCCGCGGGCAACGTCGTCAACGACGTGTACGACGTGGAGATCGACCGGGTGAACAAGCCGTGGCGGGCGCTGGCCTCCGGACGGCTGAGACGCGCGACGGCAGCGGCCTGGGCGGCCCTGCTTGGCTGCGCCGCCCTTGCGCTCACCGTGCCGCTCGGCAGCGTGCCGCTGCTCATCATGGGTGCGAGCCTCATCGCCATGTACATCTACAGCGCGTGGCTCAAGCGCGTCCCCCTGCTGGGCAATCTGCTCGTCGCCGTGCTGACAGGCATGGCCTTCGTGTTCGGTGCCGCCGCCTTCGACAACCCTTCTGCCGGACTGCTGCCGGCGGGTTTCGCCCTGCTGTTCAATCTCGCGCGGGAAGTGCTCAAGGACGTCGAGGACATGCGCGGCGACCATGCGGGCGACGTGCAGACCTACCCGCTGCGCGCCGGAGAAACAGCCGCACTGCGCCTGGTCAGCGCGGTGATCGTCCTGCTCATCGCCGCAACACTCGTCCCGATACTGCTCGGCACCTACGGCACGGCGTACGCATACGTCGTGGTTTTTGGTGTTGACAGCGTGCTGCTGCATGTGCTTATTGCCATGTGGAAGGACCGAAGCACGGGAAACATCCGGCGGCTGAACGTTCTGCTCAAGTACGACATGCTGGCGGGCATCGCCGCAATCCTTCTGGGGAGCATCACTGCATGAACGGGTATTCGGACATCGAATTCGATCTGATCGCGGCGGGGCGACAGCGCATCGCGGGCGTGGACGAGGCGGGACGCGGTCCCCTCGCGGGTCCGGTCGTGGCCGCCGCCGTGCTGTTCGCGCCGGACTGCCGCCTCGACGGCGTGGCGGATTCGAAAAAGCTCAGCGCAGCCGCCCGCGAGGATGCGGCCGAACGCATTCGCAGAAGCGCGATCGCCTGGGGAACGGGCAGCTGCAGTCCCGCGGAAATCGACACGCACAACATCCTCCAGGCGAGCATTCTCGCCATGCACCGCGCCGTCGCGGCGCTCGACCCGCAGCCGGATTTCCTGCTCGTCGACGGCAACCGTTTCCATCATCCCGCGCTGCCGTTCCAGACCGTGGTGCGCGGCGACGCCCGCTGTTTCACCATCGCCGCCGCTTCCATACTCGCGAAAGTGGAGCGCGACCGCATCATGCGCGTGCTCGACGCGCAGTACCCGGACTACGGATTCGCGCAGCACAAGGGATATCCCACACGGGGACATGTGGACGTCCTGCGGCGCTTCGGTCCCACCCCGGAGCACCGTCGCTCCTTCACCGTGAAAGCGCTTGTGTCACAGGGAGATATATTCAATGATCGACAGACAGAAACTGGGGAGAAACGGTGAGGACGCCGCGGCCGCATACCTGCGGGAGCGCGGGTGGCGCATCCTCGAGAGAAATTTCCGTTACGGGAAGGCAGGTGAAATCGACATCATCGCGCGGGACGGGGAATGGACGGTGTTCGTTGAGGTGAAATCCCGTCGTTCGCTCGCCTGCGGCGCACCGGAATACGCGGTCACACCGTCCAAGCAGCGCCAGCTCATGCGTCTCGCACGCGGGTACATGTACCTGCACGGCGCAGGTGAACTTCTCTGCCGTTTCGATGTTATTACCGTGGAGTACCGCACCGGCGGAGATCACAGCATCCATCACTATGAAAACGCCTTCACGGCGATGTCCTGACCATGCTTGAAACGCTCGCATCCTGGCACCCCTTCGTCGTGCATTTCGCCGTGGCTTTTTCCATCGGAAGCGCGGCCTTCGACATACTCGACTTCTTCTTCCACAACCGGAAGCTGGAAGACACCGGACTGCACCTGATGTTCGCCGCCCTGCCCTTCCTTCTCCTCGCCGTGCTCACCGGCAATCTCGCCGAGACCTACGCCGTCGGCATCGCAGATGCCGCCGTGGCGCTGGACAGGCACATCACCTATGCCAACATCGCCGTCTGGGGATTCTCCGCCGTCGGACTCTGGCGCATATTCCAGCACTTCAAGGGACAGCACACCGGCCTTCGGAAAGTCATCTATATTTTCGTCGTCACCGCCGCCGCCATGAGCGTCTATCTCGCCGCTGTGCACGGGGGGATGATACGACATTAGTTCGCCTTCGTCCGCCGCCGGCTGCCTGCGGCAGCCTGCGACGTACTCCGACGAACGTATTTGCGCTCGCCACGGCGAGCGCGTATTTGATCCGCCTCCGGCGGATCGTCTTTGCCTCGCCTGCGGCGAGGCGTATTCCAAAATACGCCCGACGCGAAGCGAAGGGCAAATACGGCGGAGCGCAGCGACGCCAAATACCCCCGCGGCGGAGCCGCGTGGCGGGAATACGTTCCGCGCAGCGGAACAAATACGCCCGACGCGAAGCGGAGGGCAAATACGGCGGAGCGCAGCGACGCCAAATACCCGCGCGGCGGGAGCCGCGCGGATTACCATTGCGCGTAAGCACCGATTTTCGGATTATGCGCGAACCGTTGCTTTCATATACATCCGGCACGTCCATGAAACTTCTGCTGACCGTTTTCGCCTGTCTCGTCCTTGCCTCGCCTTCTCTGCCCGCGCAGGGATGGGAATGGCAGAACCCGCTGCCCCACGGACAGGGCATCAACGACATCACCATGGTCGACGCGCAGACGGGCGTTGCGGCATGCAACAACGGCTACTACCTGTTCACCGCCAACGCGGGCATCACGTGGAGCACGCGACGCATCGGACGCGTCAACATCGAGCGCATGCTCGGCGCGCCGGACGGCAGCATCATCGCGGTCTGTGACCGGCGACGCATTTACCGCAGCACCGACCGGGCGTATTCCTGGGATCTTGTCTACGAGGGATTCAATAACGGCCCGGGACAGCCATCCGACATGACCAAGGTGGATGCGAATACCTTCGTCGGCTTTCTCAACGGTGCGCACCTGGTCATGTCCGACGACGGCGGCGTCAGCTGGCGGCAGATCACCTCGGTGAATTTTCTCGGCGAAACCCTCTACAGCATTTCCGCACAGTCGCCCACCACCTGGTTCATCGTTACATCTCGCAACGTGATAAAAACTTCCGATCGCGGTGCGACCTGGCAATATGTCAACGAAGAATTCCAGGCGCGCGGACTGCAGCGCTTCGTGTACGTGGACAGCCTGTACGGCTATCAGCTGCGCGAAGGACAGCTGCTGCGCACACGCGACGGGGGAGAGAACTGGACGGAGATGGATATTTTCGGTTTCGACACCGTTACCGATCTCGCCGCCGGTCCC
This sequence comes from uncultured Ignavibacteria bacterium, assembly GCA_913060595.1. Lineage (GTDB taxonomy): Bacteria > Bacteroidota > Ignavibacteria > SZUA-365 > SZUA-365 > BM516. The sequence goes on along the minus strand of CAJXSA010000124.1, from coordinate 4,535 downwards.
GCACTGGGCGACAACGTCTTCTGTCTCAGCCGTGGACGCTACCTGATCAACAAATCCGACGACGCCGGTGAGACGTGGAATATCAGCCTGACAGAATCCGCCTTTTCCGGCGCCAGTCCCAACGCCATCGCATTCATCGACGCACGCACGGGATTCATCGCCGGCGACGGCGGCCGCATCCTGCGCACGGTCGACGGCGGACTCTCCTGGTCCATCGTCCACGGCATCGGCTACATCGGCACCGTCGCCGACCTTCTCTTCTGGAACGCCAGCCAGGGCGTCGCCACCACCTATTCCTCCACCCTGCTGCTCACCTCCGACGGAGGGAACCGCTGGGACGAAGCCATACCTTCGGCCAGCCATTCGCTGCGGCATGTCTCGCGATCGCCGGAAGGGACGCTGTATGTCGTGGGCGTGACATCGGGCAACGAGTATGACCTGCTTCGCTCGGAGGATGACGGACTGAGCTGGACGATGGTCAGCCGCCTGCCGCTGGATTATCAGAGCAACCGTCCTGAAATCTCGCAGTCCCTGTACGCCCGCGCCAACGGGGAGATCTGGATCGGCGCTACGTACAGCATCCTCCTGCATTCCACCGACGGCGGCACCACATGGGACCGCAGTATCGTGGGCTCATCCATACAGAATCCCTACTCCACGGGCACGGACATGTTCTTCTTCGAGCCATCCACCGTGCTCTACATTCGCAGCAACTCCGTCGAGGTTTCCACCGACGGCGGTGCGAACTGGGAAAGCCGCTTTACCAGCGCGGGACGCTCCCTGCGCGAAGTGCAGTTCGTCTCCCCCGACGTCGGTTTCGCACTCATTCCCATGGAATTCGCGCGCACCACGAACGGCGGCGAAAGCTGGGATATCTCCTGGGATTTTACGCCATCCATGCTGCATTACTTCAACGAGACCGACGGCGTGATGCTCTGGTCCAGCAGTGACGAAGACGACCTCGGCTACCTGCTGCGCACGAGCGACGCCGGACGCAGCTGGGATCGCTTTTCCCTCAACGAGCGTGTCGACTGGTCGAACTGGTTCTGGTTCGACCGGGAAACCGCGTGGGCCTACGGCTACGGCGGCCTGATACGGCGCACCGACAACGGCGGCATCGCCTCCGCTCCGTCTCTGGCCGCGCTGCCCGCCGTTCTGCAGCTGCAGCCGGGCTACCCGAATCCTTACTCCCGTGCCCGTCACGACGCCGTGACCGTGCCCTTCACGCTCGCGCATCCCGCGAACGTCACGCTGACGCTGTACGACATGCTCGGGCGTCCCGCCGCGACGTTGGAACGGAGCAGCCTCGGCGCAGGAACGCACAGCATTCTCATCGACCGCTCCACGCTCGTCACACTCGCTCCCGGCATGTACCTCTACCGCATCCGCGCCGGTGCGGCCGTGCTGACGGGCCGTGTGCACGTGCAGTAATTTCCCGCTTCGCAGGAGATTACTCCTTCGGCTGCAATTATTCCGCACCGGTGAAGAATAATTCCATGGGAATTATTTCCCACCGGTGACAGATAATTCGGAAAGCGGCAATTATTTCCCACCCGTGGCAGATAATCCGGAAAAACGGTAAATATCTCAAAAAAAAAACCGCCCCGATGCACGGGGCGGTTTCTCGTTTCGGTTGGAAGCTGATGCTGTGATCAGTCGCCGTTGTTCTCGATGGTCCAGGTGGAGCCGTTGTGCAGCAGGCTGTCGAGATCGCCGGCACCATCCTTTTCGATGGCCAGGGCCACGTGACGGTCGAGTTCGTCTTCGTAGGTGGGACGGTCGATGTCGAGGAAGACGCCGAGAGGCATCGGGAAATCCGGCGAATCGTTCATGTGGGCGAGAATGAAGGCGAGTTCCTTCGACTTCTCGTCATGGACGAGCAGGTCATTTTCACTGTACTCTTCGAGGGACACGACCTGCGGACGGAAACCGTCGAGACGGATACCCTTGTCACGATTGTTTCCGAACACCAGCGGTTTGCCGTGTTCGAGCAGGATGGTGTTGTCCTGGCGGGTTTCCTTGTTCGTGTACTTCTCGTAGGCCTTGTCATTGAAAATGACGCAGTTCTGCAGAAGATCGATGAAGGACGTTCCCTTGTGCTGGGCCATGCGGAGCAGCATTTCCTTCAGGTGCTTCGGGTCGCGGTCCATCGAGCGGGCGACGAAGGTGCCTTCCGCGCCGAGGGCGATGAGCACAGGATTGAAAGGATGATCAATGACGCCCTGCGGACTGGTCTTCGTCTTCTGTCCGTGCTGCGAGGTCGGGGAGTACTGGCCCTTGGTCAGCGCATAGATGCGGTTGTTGAACATCATGACGTTAATGTCCACGTTGCGGCGCAGGGTGTGGATGAAGTGATTGCCGCCGATCGAGAGGCAGTCACCGTCGCCCGTGGATACCCAGACCGACAGCTTGGGATGTGCCGACTTGAGGCCGGAGGCGATGGCGAGTGCGCGGCCGTGAATACCGTGGAAGCCGTAGGTATTCATGTAATACGGGAAGCGGCTCGAACACCCGATACCGGCGATGACGGCGATGTCTTCCTTCTTCACACCGATGTCCGGCAGCGTGCGCTGCAGCTGCGACAGCATTGAATAATCACCGCAGCCCGGGCACCAGCGAACGTCCTGATCGGAGGCGAGGTCCTTGGCGGTGAAGCTCTGAATCTGTTCGTCCAGTTTTTCTTTGGTTTCTTCGTTACTCATGTATTCCTCGCGCGCTTAGAGACTTTTCAGGATTTCATTTGCCTTCTCTTCGATCTCGCCCGGTGTGAAGGGCAGTCCCTGCACCTTGGCATATGTCGTCGTCTCGATGCGGTAATTCGCACGGAGCAGAAAGGCGAGCTGACCGAGGTTCAGTTCCGGAATCAGAATCTTCTTGTAGCGGCGCAGCATGTCACCGAGATTTTTCGGGAAGGGATTCAGATGACGGACATGGATGTGCGCCACGGACTTCCCGTCCGCCTGCAGGCGTTCGACCGCGGAACGGATGGCGCCGTAGGTGCCGCCCCAGCCGACGATGCCGAGTTCGCCTTCGTCGGGACCGAAGACGGTCTGATCGGGAATGTCGTTTGCGATGTTGGACACCTTGCGGGCCCGCATTTCCACCATGAACTGGTGATTCGCGGGGTCATGACTGACATTGCCCGTGATATGCTGCTTCTCGAGTCCGCCGATGCGGTGCTCGAAACCGGCCATGCCGGGCACGGCCCAGGGACGCGAGAGATGATCGTCGCGCAGGTAGGGCTTGAAGTTTTCGGCATCGGTGGCGAAGGGGACGGAGATGTCAGGCAGATCCTCGGCGTCGGGCAGCATCCACGGCTCGGAGCCGTTGGCGATGTAGCCGTCGGTGAGGAGGATGACCGGCGTCATGTACTTGAGCGCGAGGCGCGCGGCCTCGAAGGCGCCGTAGAAGCAGCCCGCGGGGGAGCATGAGGCGACGACGGGCACGGGCGCTTCACCGTTGCGTCCGAGCACCGCCTGATAGAGATCGGACTGCTCGGTCTTGGTCGGGAGTCCGGTCGACGGACCGCCGCGCTGCACGTTGATGATGACCAGCGGCAGCTCGACCATCAGGGCGAGGCCGACGGCCTCGGTTTTCAGCGCCATGCCCGGACCGGAGGTGGTGGTGAAGGCGAGGGAACCGCCGTAGGCGGCGCCGATGGCGGTGCAGATGCCGGCGATTTCGTCCTCGGCCTGGAAGGTGCGGAAATTGAAGCGCTTGAGATGCGACATTTCCTGCAGGATTTCACTGGCCGGGGTGATGGGGTAGCTGCCGAGGAAACCGGGGAGACCGGCTTTCACGCAGGCAGCGGCCATGCCGAGCGCGGTGGCCTCGTTGCCTGTCACGTTGCGGTACGTGCCGGCCGGCAGCTTCGCCGGAAGCACCTTGTACTGCACGCTGAAGGTCTCGGTGATATTGCCGAAGTTGTAGCCCGCTTTCAGCGCCTTGCTGTTCGCGTCGACCACCTGCGGCACCTTGCCGAACTTCTCCTTGATCCATGCCAGCGTCTGGTCCATCGGACGATTGTACATCCAGTAGAGCAGACCGAGCGCGAAGAAGTTCTTCGAGCGCGTCATTTCCTTCATCGAAAGACCGGTGTCTTCGAGCGCCGTGGTCGTCAAGGTGGTGATCGGGACCGGGAAGACCTTGTAGCCCTTCAGGGAGCCGTCTTCGAGCGGGTTCGTTTCGTACTTGGCGAGCTTCAGGTTCTTTGCATCGAAGGCATCGGTGTTGACGATGATATTCCCGCCCTCATGCAGCAGTTTCAGGTTCACCTTCAGGGCAGCCGGATTCATGGCCACCAGCGTGTCGAAGCGATCGCCGGGGGTGTGAATGGACTTGCTGCTGAAATGAATCTGAAAGCCGGAGACGCCGTAGAGGGTTCCTGACGGCGCGCGGATTTCGGAGGGATAATCCGGGAAAGTGCTGAGGTCGTTGCCGACCTGCGCGGTGGTGGAGGTGAACTGATTGCCGGTCAGCTGCATGCCGTCACCGGAATCACCTGCGAATCGGATGGTTACTTCCTCGACCTGCAC
>CAJXSA010000123.1 GCA_913060595.1 uncultured Ignavibacteria bacterium | reverse complement strand
CTATATCATGAACATGCAGCCGCAGGGCGTAGTCATCGTCAGCGCCGACGATCTCGCCGTTCCCGTGCTCATGTACAGTGAAAAAGGCGGGTACGACGGCACCCTTCCCCCTGCCCTGCGCGGCATGCTCGAAAGCATCGCGGAGGATCTCGCCGCGGCAATCGCGGCGGACGCCGAACAGCCTGCGCGCACGGGGGCGCTGTGGGAAGAGCTGCTCAGCGGCGACGGAAAGCGCAGTGCGTTCTACGGCGGCGGCATGGGCGTCATGGCTGTCTCCCCCCTGCTGTCGACGACGTGGAATCAGACCTTTCCCTACAACAAGGACTGTCCGACCACGAGCACCGGCGGCAGCGGCGGACATGTGTACACGGGATGCGTCGCCACGGCAATGGCGCAGGTCATGAAATACTGGGATTTCCCGTCTTCGGGTGTCGGCTCGCACAGTTACACGCACAGCACCTATGGCACGCAGTCCGCCAACTTTGGCAACACGACCTACGCCTGGTCGTCCATGCCGAACAGCGTGAGCGCAAGCAGCAGTACGGCGGCGAAAAACGCCGTGGGACAGCTGATGTATCACTGCGGAGTGTCGGTGGAAATGAATTACGGTCCTTCCGGCTCGGCATCGTCGATATACTACTCCCGCCAGGTCATGCCGGTGTTCTTCCGCTACAAAAGCAGCATCTCCTATCGCAGCCGCGGGAATTATTCCGCCAGTGCCTGGCTTTCGATGATCACGACTGAGCTCAACGCCGGCCGGCCGCTGCTCTACCGGGGATCACAGCAGAATGGCTCGGGCGGACATGCCTTCATCATCGACGGCTTCACCGGGAGCGATTATTTCCACATGAACTTCGGCTGGGGCGGATATCTCGACGGCTATTTCTATCTCAACGCCATCACGCCGGGATCGAATACGTTCAATTACAACCAGGCGATGGTCATCGGCATCGAACCGGACGCGAGTCCTCCGCCGACACTCGCTGCACCGCTCAACAGCAGCACGAACCTCTGCACGGCGCCGACACTCAGCTGGAACAGCGCTTCCGGCGCGACGAGCTATCGCCTGCAGGTTGCCACCGACCAGTCCTTCGGCAGCCCGGTGTATGACAATGCGTCGCTGACCGGCACCTCCACGCAGGTGACGGGCCTGTCGCCCGCGACCACGTATTACTGGAGAATGAACGCCACCGGCAGCGCCGGCACCTCGCAGTGGACGGGCGCATGGAGTTTCACGACGGTCAACGCCGTGATTTCCGCCAGCGGACCGACGAGTTTCTGCGACGGCGGCAGCGTGCAGCTCAGCACGGGCGTGGTCAGCGGTGCGGCCTACATGTGGACGCGGGACGGCGTCCCCATCCAGGGTTCCTCACTTCCGACGCTGACCGCAACACTCGACGGCGACTACCGGGTGCAGATTACGACCAGCGGCTGTGCAACCAATTCCGCTCCCATGACAGTAACGGTGACACCGCTTCCGGTCGCCGCCATTGCTCCGCCGCAGAATACGGCCATCTGTGCCGGCGGCAGCATGCTCCTGATGGCACAGCAAACTTCGGGTGCCAGCTACCAATGGTCCAGGGACGGACAGAACATTGCCGGCGCGACTACTCCCTCATACTCCGCGAACGAATCGGGGACGTACGCGGTCACGGTGACGACGAACGGATGCAGTACGACGTCGGACACCCTCTCACTGACTGTCTATCCCACTGATCCTTCGCACCTCGTGTGGACAGGCGCGGTGGACAGTGACTGGATGACGACCGGGAACTGGGACAATCCCTGCGCCGTGCCCTCCACCGGCGACAATGTCTCCATACCGTCGGGCTGCACTCCGCCCGCGGCCATTCCTCCCTGCACGCTGCAGAATCTGACGATCGACAACGCAGCCGGCATCGCGTTGGGCGGGAATGTGATGATTACCGGCATGCTGTCCCTGATCAACGGGACGATTGCTCTTGGGAACAATGATCTCACCATCGGTCCGTCGGGAGAAATCATCGGCGGCACGGTGAGCAGCCATATCATCACCGACGGCATGGGACAGCTACGACAGCAGGACATCGGCAGCAACGGACGCTACCGCCAGGTGCTCTACCCCCTCGCCAACGCCTCCGGCGCATATGTCCCCTGCCGCATCATCAATACCGCCACGGGAAACGACTTTTCCATCCGCGTTCGGAACGAAGTGCTTGACGGCGGTCTCGTCGGCAGCCCCCTCACTCAGGATATCGTGGAGAACACCTGGATAGTGACCGGCGGCAGCGGTTCGACCAATTGCAGCATCACGCTGGAATGGCCGGCGTCCTCCGAACAAAACGGATTCGACCGCAGCCAGTGCTTTGTCTCTTCGAATGAATCCTCTCAGTCCTGGCTCGCACTTCAGACACCGTCCCCCGCGCAGGGCAGCGGACCGTACACTATCAGTGTCAGCGGCGTGCAGACACTCTCGGCGATCGGGACACCGTTCGCCATCGGCAGCGGAGCGCTGCTGTATCCCGTCGAACTGACTTCCTTCACCGCGGACCTGCTCCCGGATGCCATCCTCCTTCGCTGGGAAAGCGCGCGTGAAGTGAACAATCATGGATTCGAAGTGCAGCGCCGTCCCGCGCCCTCGACCGCATGGCAGACGGTGGACTTCGTCGCCGCCGCGCATGATGCGCGCATGGGTGCCTCGTACAGCTACCGTGACGGAAATGCGCCGGACGGTGACACCTACTACCGTCTGCGCCAGGTTGATCTTGACGGCAGCAGTACATACTCGCCGCAGCTGCTCGTCAAGAGAGCGGTCGCTTCCGCATTGTCGCTTTCCCCGATCTCCCCGCAGCCCGCACGACGCGGCGAAGCCGTGCGCGTCCAAATACGGGCGGGTGCGGGAGAGCAGGTGCGACTCGTGCTGTACGACATGCTCGGACGTCCGCTCCGGACTCTGCTCGACGACCTCCTGCAGGCCGGAACCGTGCGCTCTCTCACCATTCCGACCACAGATCTGCGCGCAGGCAGTTACTTCCTGCAGCTGCAGGGAGGAGAATCCGCAGTGCTGCGGCGTCTGACGGTTCTCCGGTAATCCAGAGTGATACAGCAATAGACCAGCAAAGGAGGCCCCCGCGGCCTCCTTTCTTTTTCCCATGCTGTCTCACGGATTGCATTTACGCGCGCTACTGCGGATTTTGACGGTTTGCGACACCAACGACGCGTCCATCATGCAGAACATGTCTCTCCGCTGCCTGCTGATCATCATTCTCATCCCGCTCACCCCATTCACAGGCCGTGCGCAGACCACCGCGCACCTGCGAACAGTGCAGCTGCCCTCGTATGTCCTGCCGGCCGGCGCCGACACGCGGCTGTTCGTGTACACCAACAGGGAAAGCGCCTTCTACTGCGGCCCGGTGAACGGCGAAAACGAGAACGGCTTTCACGGCATCACGCGCGCACAGCGCAAGCTGTTCGAGAATTACTGGATACTTCTCGGTGATACCATGCTCGATCGCCGCAGTGCGTCGGTTGAAATAACTCCCGCCGGCTTCGTGCGGCGTTACCCGCGGCACAACACCGTCGAACATGTGTCCTTCGCGGATTCCCTGACCCTGCTGACCGTATCGGTGAAGACGGATTTCAAGGGTGAGATCCGTGTCTACCCCGGCTGGTCACTGAGCTGGCAGGATGCGACCGAGTCGGTGGGAGGCGGCATGTATGTCCTTCGCGACAGCGTGCTGCAGGCCGCCGCGTGCGTGCAGGGCTTCGACGGCAGCTGGGAAGTGGCGCGCCGACGCGACGTGGCGCAGCTTCCGAATCCGGGGCCTGTTCATGTGCCGGCATGCTTCATCGGTGAAAGCAGCGGACGGCTGCACCTGACCATAGAATGCGCAGCGCCTGACGTCGCCCTGCGACCGCGTCCGCCGCAGGAACTGTTCACCATACGCAAACGGAAAGAACTGGACATCACCGCGTACCTCGCAAAGCTGGGTTTCTCCTGCAGCGACAGTGCGACGGCCGAGGCCTTCGACTGGATCGCCGCTTCCATGCGCGCGCTGGTGATGAAACAGCACGGGAAAGGCATCTATGCCGGACTCCCCTGGTTCGACAACTACTGGGGCCGCGACACCTTCATCGCCTTCCCGGGAGCGCTGCTCGCGACCGGAGAGTTTGAAACCGGGCGGGAAGTGCTGCGCTCCTTCCTGCGCTACATGGACCGCGACAGCGCCAGCGCCACGTACGGACGCATCCCGAACCGCGTGCAGCCGGGCGATGTCATCTACAACACCGTGGACGGCACACCCCGCCTGGTGCTGCAGGCCGCGGAGTATATCCGTGTCAGCGGCGATACCGCCTTTGCGCGAGAGATCCATGCAGATATCATCCGCAGCGTCGAGGGAGCACGCATGCGATCGGACGAGAACGGTTTCCTGACGCACGCGGACGCGGACACCTGGATGGACGCCGTCGGACCCGATGGTCCATGGTCGCCCCGCGGCGATCGTGCCGCAGACATACAGGCGCTCTGGCACGGCCAGCTTCTTGCCGCCGCGGACATCGCCTCCCGCGTCGGGGACGACGCGCGCGCCGCCTCCTGGCGCGCGAGCGCAGCGGACCTGGAACAGGCCTTCGTCACTCATTTCGTCGGCAGACCCGGACACGCCCTCGTTTCCCCTCGAGAACAGCGCTCCCCGCTGCTGCTGGCACGCATGGTGGCGGACCACCTGGATGCCGATGGCAGCGCAGATCATTCCCTGCGTCCGAATGCCCTTTTCGTGCTGACGGAGAGTGCGCTGCTCTCGTCCGTGGAACCGGAGCGCGTGCAGCGTTTCGCCGCGGAACTGCTTTCCGGCCTGGCGTATCCCTGGGGCATCGCATCCCTGTACCAGCATGACACGAACTTTCATCCCTGGCATCAGGCAGCACGCTTCTACCCGAAGGACGCCGCCTATCACAACGGCACTGTATGGACGTGGCTCAGCGGTCCTGCCGTGGAAATCATGACGCGATACGGCGCCACGGATTCCGCCTGGGTGCTCACGCGCGCGCTGCAGCATTACGCGATGGAGACCGGTGCCGTGGGCTGCATCCCGGAAAACACCGACGCATTCCCCCGGGAAGGATCCGCACTGCCCCGTTGGTCAGGCACATTCTCGCAGGCATGGAGCGCAGCCGAATACCTGCGGAACATGTATCGTCACTATCTCGGCGCAACGCCCGGACATACCGGTGCAGCACCTTCGCTCGCTATTTCTCCCGCACTTCCCGGTACGCTGGATTTCATGGCGGCGAATGTGCGCATCGGGGAGAACCTGGTCCATGTACGCATCGAACGCGGCGACACAGGCGGATATCGCTGCATGCTCACGCACCACGGCGGCGCGGACAGCATTCGCATTCTGCCCGTACGCGGCATCGAAACGATGCTGCCCCCCGGTGGACAGCGCACTGTCCGTGTGAACGCCGCGGCCATTGACACGGATTTCCTGTCGCACTTCCGCTTCGCCCGCCCCCGCTCCCTGGACGGCATTGCCAGCATCGCACCGCCCCCCTGGCCGCGCATCCCCGGGAGCGTCGCCACCGCGGACCGTGTCCGGGCGCGTGAGCTCTGCGCGTCCTCCGATCCCGCGATGGATGATACCGGTCCTGTAGGCGCCTATCAGTATCCGCGAAGCGCCCTGTTCCGTCCGGGCAGCTTCGATCTGCGTCACTTCAGCGTTTCGGCGAACGATGAAAACGTGTTTTTCCGCATTCGCATGCGCGCGCTTTCGCAGCCTGGCTGGCATCCTGAATACGGCTTTCAACTGACCATGCTGGCGATCGCCATCGATCAGTCTCACGGCATGCGTCCGCAGGCGCATGCGATCGGACACAACACGGGGTACGTGCTGCCCGAGGACCGCGGATTCGACAGACTCATTCTCGTCGGCGGCGGCGTGCAGGTCAGGGATGCCGCGGGTGATGTCCTCGCGGAGTTTCTTCCCGAAACGGAATTGGACGCTTTCGGAGATATTGGCAGCGCCACGATTTCCTTCGCCATTCCGCGGGCGTATCTCGCCGGCGCGTTCGACCACTGGCGCTACACCGTGATCGCAGGGGCACAGGATGATCACGGGGGAGCGGGAATCGGGGAGTTCAGGGACGTGGGCAAGGTGGCCGGGGAGTGGTTTGGCGGCGGCGCTGCTACGCCGGGAATCAACTGGTATGACGACATGCAATGTCCCTGATCGAAGCGGGGCGGCGGACTTGGATTGACTCTGCCTCAGGGCATGCTATATTTCCGTATGCACACCAACATATCGGAAGGAGGTATCATGCCACAGATCACACGCATCGTCGTTCCGATCGATTTCTCCGAATACTCGAAACGCGCGTTCCGCTACGCGGTGGATTTTGCGCGCACCTTCCGTGCAGAGCTCATTCTCGTGTACGTCGTCGAACCGGTGATTTACCCTGCGGATTTCAGTTTCGGCCAGGTGGCCCTTCCATCGGTCGAACGCGAACTGCATGAGAAAGGCAGGCAGCAGCTTGAGACGCTCATCGAAAAGGAAATCCCGGAAGGAGTCGCCGCACGCAGCCACATCCGTTCCGGGAAACCGTTCGTGGAGATCATTCAGACCGCCAAAGAAGAGCAGGCGGAACTCATTATCATCGCGACCCATGGACATTCCGGTATCGAGCATGTCCTGTTCGGGAGCACGGCGGAGAAGGTCGTCAGGAAAGCACCCTGTCCGGTTCTGTCCATACGCAGTCCCGAACGGGAATTCGTCATGCCCTGATCAGCCTTCCTGCTCCCGCTCGCGCTTTGAAACGATGCTGTAGTACAGGAGGAAAGCCAGTCCTCCGGCCAGGAAGATGATGCCGGTAATCAGTTCCCCTTCGTGCCGATCCGCCCATGCGAACTGCTGCAGCGGAATGACCACGAGCAGGGACGCACCGATGAACAGCGCCACGAGTCCCCATTTCAGCGTCGAGTAGCGGTTGGGCCGCGCTGTGACGCTGCCGAACAGGTACTTGAGGTTCTCATCGACCATACCGCGTTCGATGATCATCATGCGAATCTTGTGCCTTGTATCGAAAAACTTCCAGAGCACGACCGCGATGGCGGCGAACATGGATATCGGAATGAGGACTTCAGCGAACATGACCGTCTCCGTTGCAGATGAATTGTTGCTTCTACCCGTTTTGACTGCAGCACGCATCCGGGGGTTTCAACTTTTTTCTGAAACCCTCGGACCACGAGCGAAGTCCAAACCTGTGAAAGGCCAGACAACCGCATGAAGCAGTCGGACAGTGACATCATCGAGGGCATACTGCGTGGAGAGGAGCATGGCTACGCCATCCTTCTCCAGCGATATCGCACGCGCGTGTATTCCCTTGCACTGCGCATCCTGCGTCAGTCGGAAGAGGCCGAAGAAGCCGCACAGGACGCCTTCATACGCGCGTTTCGATCTCTCGATCGCTTCGAGGGGCGATCCCGTTTCTCGACATGGCTGTACCGCATCACCTATAATTCAGCAATCTCCCATGCGGCACGCCTCAGGAGACAGCCGCCAACGGAGGAGCTGGAAGAAGAAGAGCACCGTTCTGATGCGCTGCCGTCGGACCTGCGGATAGAGCAGCAGGAACTGCGCGATCTCGTCACAGATGCCATCAAGGTCATGCGCCCGGAATATGCCGTCGTACTCACGCTCTTCTACCTGCAGGAGCAGGGATATGAGGAGATCGCCGAGATCACGGGACTGCCACTCGGAACGGTGAAAAACCGCCTCCACAGGGCCCGTGCGCAGCTCAGGCGCGCGGTGATCAGGAAATATTCGTATGTTCCGCAAACTGGTCCATGATGAATGAGCAGATGAAACATCCCGATGCTGAAGTACTGCGGCAGTATGCCGACGCGCTGCTCGACCCCGGCGCGCGGGCAGGTGTGGAGCGGCACATCGAGGACTGCGCCTCCTGCCGCGATGCACTGCGAATCGAACGGGCCCTGAGCGACGCGATACGCGCGCTTCCGTCCTCCTCGCCATCGCATCGTTTCGACCGCGGCGTTCTCGACGCCGTGCAGCATACGGCGCACGCACCTGCGAAACGCATGCCGTACTTCCGGTACGCCGCTGTCGGACTGCTCATCCTCACGACCTTCGTCGTCGTCATCGTCGCGGGCGCAAGCGGTGAGGCGCAGTCGCAAAGTGTGCTCACACCGGTGTTCGAACGGATCACCGCAGTGCTGTCCCCTGTCGTCGACCTGATGACACAAAAAAGCGAGCAGCTGACACCGCAACTGGACGATGGCGACAGCAGCTTCTTCCGCATCTTCTTCCTGGCGGCCGCGGCACTTCTGATTATCGGCGGGCTCGAACGCCTGCTGTCTCCTTCCTTCCGTCATAGCCACAAATCCTGAGCACAACTCCCGCAGGTTCAGAGTATGCGCCTGCAAGCGAAGAAACGGGCATACGCACGCTGGCTTCCACACCCCCCGGCCTTGGGAATCTCTCCCCCCATCGTTATGTTACGTGTTCTTCACACATCTGATACGAAACGGACCGCATGAGTAAGGAAATTCGTCAGCTTGCCGCGATCATGTTTGCAGACATGGTGGGATACACCGCCATGATGCAGGACGACGAACATCGCGCCAAAACGCTGCGTGACCGCTATCGCGCGACGCTTGACGCCTCCATACTCGAATTCCACGGCATCGTGCTGCAGCATTACGGGGACGGCACACTGGTGATGTTCGGCAGCGCCGTCGACGCGGTGCGATCCGCGGGACGCATACAGCGTGCACTCCGTGAAGAACCGACCGTACCGTTGCGCATCGGCATACACGTCGGGGACATCGCGTACGACGACGAGGGCATTTACGGGGACAGTGTCAACGTCGCCTCTCGCATCGAATCCCTCGCCACGCCCGGCTCGGTGCTGTTCAGTGACAAGGTGCGGGATGAGCTGCGCAATCACCCGGAATTCCCGGTGAAAGCACTCGGCGGATTCAGACTCAAAAACGTGGAAAAGCCTGTCGACATCTTCGCACTGGCGGATGAGGGACTCTCCGTACCCGAAACGCAGCAGCTGCAGTCCCCGAAAGCGGTGTCCGTGCGCAGCGTGGCCGTTTTGCCGTTCGTGAACATGAGTACCGATCCGGAAAACGAGTACTTCAGTGACGGCATCACCGAGGAAATCATCAACGCTCTCGTCAAGGTCGAGGGCCTTCGCGTCACCTCCCGCACTTCCTCATTCGCCTTTAAAGGGAAGAACGAGGATATCCGCAACATCGGCGAGCAACTCGGCGTCAGTTCCCTGCTCGAGGGCAGCGTGCGAAAAGCCGGCAACCGTGTGCGCGTGACCGCACAGCTGATCAACACAAATGACGGCTACCACGTGTTCTCCGAGGTGTATGACAGGAATCTCGAAGACATTTTTGAAGTGCAGGACGAACTGTCCCGGCGCATCGCGAACCTGCTCCGCGAACGATTTCTCGGTGAGGACACGCCACTCGTCCGCCGGCCGACAGACAACATGGAGGCCTACAATCTGTACCTGCGCGGGACGCACAGCTGGAACCAGTGGACACCGCAGGGCGTGCGTGACGGCATCCGCTTTTTCGAACGTGCGATAGAGCTCGAACCCGAATTTTCGCTCGCCTACAGCGGACTCGCCTCGACCCACATTTATCTCGGCGCAACCGGTCAGCTCAAACCGGTGATCGCCTACGCGAAGGCGCGTGAGTATGCGAAACGTGCCATCATGCTCGACGACAGTCTCGCGGAATCGCACTGTGCCATCGCCGAAGTGCGGCTGTTCCACGATTGGAACTGGGAGGGAGCGCACGAGGCCTACCAACGCGCCCTGGAAATCAGCCCGGGCAGCTCGCTGGTCCATCACAGCTACTCGCTCTACCACATCGCCATGCGCGACCGGAAGCGCATGCTCGAGGAACTCGAACTCGCGGCCTCACTCGATCCCCTCTCCCCATCCATCACCCACGCGCTCAGTTTCGCGTACATGGTCAACGGAGAGATCGATCGCGCGGAGGAGCAGTACAGGAAGCTGCTCGAACGGCACCCGAACTACCGGGCCGCGTGGGAAAGCCTCGGATGGGCCGCGCTGCGCCGCGGCAACAATGAGCAGGCCATCGAATACTTCCGGAAATTCCAGTCCCTGACCTCCGACCCGACACACGGCCGGTCGGGACTTGGATATGCCCTCGCAGTCGCGGGTCAGCGTGAGGAAGCCGAAGAGTGCCTTGAACTGCTGCGGGAGCGCGAGAAAAAGGATCCTGACGTTTCGCTCGAAATCGATTTCATGATTCTGCACGCGGGACTGGGCAATTTCGATGAGGCCTTCGCGCATCTGGAGAA